>NZ_JBHVYO010000012.1:0-224670 GCF_042880655.1 Streptomyces sp. NPDC058295 | reverse complement strand
GATCCCACTCCGCGTTCGTCAGATCCCCGCGACCCATACAGTCAGCCTGACCCCAACACCCCACCCGCGTCAGGAGATCCGAGAAACAGCGCCTAGAACGGGACCCTCTCATGGCCGACGATCAAGACTACGACGTCATCGTCATCGGTACGGGAGCGGGCGGCGGTACGCTCGCCCATCGGCTGGCACCCACCGGAAAGCGGATCCTGATCCTGGAGCGCGGCGGCTATCTGCCGCGGGAGCGGGACAACTGGGACTCCACCGCCGTCTTCGTCAAGGGCAAGTACCGTGCCCCGGAGTTCTGGTTCGACAAGCACGGCAAGGAGTTCCCGCCGGAGGTGAACTACTACGTCGGGGGCAACACCAAGTTCTACGGCGCCGCGCTGTTCCGGCTCCGACCCGAGGACTTCGGCGAACTGCGCCACCACGACGGCATCTCTCCGGCCTGGCCGCTCCGCTACGAGGACCTGGAGCCGTACTACACCCAGGCCGAGCACCTCTACCTGGTGCATGGGCGCCACGGCGAGGACCCCACCGCAGGGCCGACCAGCGCGCAGTACGCCTACCCGCCGGTCGAGCACGAGGCGCGCATCCAGCAGCTCAGCGACGATCTGGAGAAGGCCGGTCTGCACCCCTTCCACCTGCCGATCGGCGTCAACCTCACCCAGGACGAGCACGGCCGGGCCACCCACCAGAGCGTCTGCATCCGCTGCGACCGCGTCGACGGCTTCCCCTGCCTGGTGGGCGCCAAGTCCGACGCGCAGGTGATCTGCGTCGACCCGGCGCTCAGGCACGACAACGTCACGATGGTGACCGACGCGAACGTGCGGCGCCTGGAGACCGACCCCACCGGACGCACCGTAACCAAAGTCGTCGCCGAACTGGACAACGGAGCGACCGAGGAATTCAGCGCCGACATCGTGGTGGTCGCGGCCGGAGCGGTGAACTCCGCGGTCCTGCTGCTGCGTTCGGCCAACGACAAGCACCCCGATGGCCTGGCCAACAGCTCGGACGTGGTGGGACGCCACTACATGCGTCACAACAACCTGGCGCTGATGGCCGTGTCGAAGGAACCGAACCCCACCAGGTTCCAGAAGACCCTGGCGCTGAACGACTGGTATCTGGGCGCGGACGACTGGGAGTATCCGCTCGGCGGCATCCAGATGCTCGGCAAGTCGGACGCCGACCAGATCCACGGCGAGGCGCCCCGCTGGGCCGGCGCCGTCATGCCCGACATGCCCTTCGAGGTACTGGCGCACCACGCTGTCGACTTCTGGCTGTGCGGGGAGGACCTCCCGCTGCCCGAGAGCCGGGTCACCCTCGACAAGGACGACGCCATCCACCTGGCTCTCGACGAGAAGAACAACATCGCCGGACTCAAGCGCCTCCAGCACAAGCTGCGGGGCATGCTCGGGCACCTGGGCATGCACGAGCACCACCTGCTGGACCACAGCATCTACCTGCACAAGGGCATGCCGATCGGTGCCACCGCGCACCAGGCCGGCACCGTGCGGTTCGGCGACGACCCACGGAGTTCGGCCCTCGACGTCAACTGCAAGGCCCACGACCTCGACAACCTCTACGTCGTGGACACCAGCTTCTTTCCCAGCATCGGCGCGGTGAACCCGTCACTGACCGCCATCGCCAACGCCCTGCGGGTCGGCGACCACATCGCCGCCCGGCTGAACTGACCGGCGGCTCCCTCGCTCCGTGGACTGGTCGAGCGCCACTACAGATCGCCACCGGGCGCTCTGGCGGCCCGGGTGTCGGCGTCGGTGAGCTCCTCCAACTCCCCCATGGTGTCGAGCCGGTAGAGCAGAACCAGCGCGGGACCGACCAGCACGATCGCGATGGCCGTGACGATCATCAGCCAGCGCAGGGTGTGCGGGGCGCCGGCCGCCTCGGTCACCGTCAGCGTGGTGGGCAGTAGGTAGGGCCGCTGCGCGAAGCCCCAGGCGCCGACGACCAGGGCCACGCTCGCCACCGACGTGTAGCGGGACCAACCGTAGGTCCGGCGCCACACGAGCAGCACCGTGGCCAGACCACAGACCGCGGCGAGAACGATCAGCAGCAGTCCCATGCCCCCGGTGAGACCGTCCCAGACGTACCGGGCGTCGTCGTGGGTGACCGGCAGGGCGATGAGTGCGAGAACGACGACCGCGGCGAAGGCGAGCAGCGCGCGCAGGCGGAAATAGTCGACGAGGTCGGCCGCGCCGAACCGAAGGGCGTCGGAACACAGGAAGACCGCACCGAGGAAGGCGGTGGCGGCGACGGCCAGCAGTCCCGTCAGGACGGAGGTTCCATTGGCCCAGGCGCCGGCCGAGGCGGTCGTGCCGACCTCGACGTGCCCGGAGGCGATGCCGCCGAGCACCGCACCGAGGAAGAACGGCGTCACCAGTGACGAGACGGCGAACATCGCACCGTAGATCCGTTGTTGGGCCAGGCGGCGGGTCGGCTTGCGCAGGGCGAACCCGGCGCCGCGGAGCACGAGGCCGACGGCGGCGAGGGCGAGCGGCAGCCACATGGCGGAGAAGACGGCCTGGAACATCGTCGGGAAACCGGTCCACATGATCACGAGAACGAAGATCAACCAGACGTTGTTGGCCTCCCAGACCGGTGCCATGGCGTGGTCGATCAGCCAGCGTGGCCGCTTGCCGCGCTCCGCCCCGCCCGCCAGGAGGTCCCAGAATCCCGCGCCGTAGTCGGTGCCCCCGGCGCAGGCGTAGGCGGCGATCGCGACCACCAGCACCCATGCGATGAATTCGGCCATTACGACGCACCGCCAGAGGTGTGGCCGGAGCCGCCGTCAGGCGCTGCCCCGGTAGCTGTCGGCTCGGGCTCGCTCCTGGGCCCGTAGGGGGTATCGGTCTCCGGCGGCGGTTCGGCGCGCGCGGCGGCCGCGCCCTCGTCCGCGATGCGCCAGCGGGTGCGCATCTTCAGGACGACCGCGAGGAACGCGCCGAAGACAGCCACGTACACGACGATGACGATGCCGAGCATCGCCCACAGCGCTCCGGCACCGGTGTCGGTCACCGCCTCCGAGACCCTCATGTGCTGGTAGACGATCCAGGGCTGACGTCCGACCTCCGTGGTGATCCACCCGCACTCCACGGTGAGCAGGCAGGCGACTCCCGCGAGCGCGGCGCAGCGGTAGAACCAGCGGCTGCCGGGGTTGTCCCGGTGCCGCCACCAGGACCAGGCGTACCAGAGCGCGAGCAGGATCAGCAGGCTGCCGATGGTGACCATGATGTCGAAGGCCCAGTGGGCGATGGTGGCCTGAGTGGCCGTCGGACGGTCGCTCGCGGGGACCGAGGTCAGGCCTGTGACCTGGGTGCTGGGCTTGAAGCCCGCGAGGATCGAGTCCAGTTGGGGGATCTTGATCCCGCCGGAGATCGTCCCGTCGGGGTGCAGGCGCCCGAACATGTACTCCGGTACGTGGGTGTCGGTCTTCCAGACGATCTCCGTGGCGGCGAACTTGATCGGCTGCTTGTGGAAGACGGCACGGGCGGCGGAGTCGCCGAGCATGAACTGGACCGGGGTGAGGATCGCGGCGACGGTGAACGGCACGGTGAACCCGAGCCGGTGGTAGCGGTCGCGGCGGCCACGCAGCCAGCCGACCGCGTAGACACCGGCGACCACGTAGCCGGCGGTCAGGAGCATCGCGACCACGAAGTGCCAGTACTCCGGGCCGAACATCGGTGTGAAGATCGCTTGTCGCACGTCGACGTGGATCGGCTTGCCCTGAGCGTCGAGGCTGAATCCCTGGGGGGTGTTCATCCAGGAGTTGGCCGCGATGATGCCGAACGCCCCCATCAGAGCCGCCAGCGGCAGCGGTACGGCCAGCCAGAAGTGCGTCCACGGCTTGAGCCGGCGCCAGCCGTAGAGGTAGATCGCGATCAGGACGGCCTCGAGGAAGAACGCCCAGGCCTCGACGCCGAACCCGAGGCCGAAGACGTCGCCCCAGCGGCCCATCATGCCGGGCCACAAAAGGCCGAACTCGAAAGACAGCACGGTGCCGGTGATGATGCCGATGGCGAACTGGACGGCCATCACCGCCGACCAGCGCCGGGCGAGCAGGAGGCCGACGGGGTCGTTGCGGCGCAGCGCCCGGTGGTGCATGAGCAGCGTGATGAACGGCAGCGCGACACCGAACGGGACCAGCAGGATGTGCGAGGCCAGGGTGAAGGCCATCAGCTCTCGGGCCGGCAGGAGTTGGGCCGGGGTGCTGTCGGCCAGAAGTGCAACGGTGCTGAGCATGTGCGCCTCGATGGTCTGCCCTGCCGGAGTGGCGGGCTGAGGAGGGACAGGATGCGGAGAACGCCCGTAGAGAATCGGCCCGGGCGCGTCCTCAGGGAGGCGGCGGTGCCTTCGGGCCGCCCGCCCTGGCCGCCGATCCGTCGGTGTCGGGCAGGGTGAAGGCGCGTTCGCGGCGCGAGCTGGTGGCGAAGGCGACGGACCAGCTGAGCACAGCGCCCAGCCTGCTGCGGAAGCCGGTGAGAAAGGCCAGGTGGATGAAGAGCCAGGCAAGCCAGCCGGTGAAGCCCGACAGGTGCAGCGGGCCGGCCTTGACCACGGCCCGGCCGCGGGCGATGTAGGCGGCGCTGCCGAGATCCACGTACTTGAAGGGTTTCGGCTTCTTCGTCCTGCCTTCGACCTGGTGCCTCACCGTCCGGCCCGCGTACGCCCCGGACTGCATGGCGACCTCGGCCAGGCCCGGCAGCCGGTTCAGGCTCATCACGTCACCGGTGACCCGGATCTCCGGATGGCCGGGCACGGTGAGGTCGGGTTCGACGAGGATGCGTCCGGCCCGGTCCTGCTCGGCGCCGGTCGCCCGGGCCAGCGCGGCGGCGATCGGCGGGGCCTCGACGCCCGCCGTCCACAGCACGGTGCGTGCGCCGAACCAGGTCGTCCTGCCGTCACGGTCTCGTACCGTCAGGCCGTGCGCGTCGATGTCGGTGACCCGCGTGCCCAGGTGGAGCTCCACACCGAGGTGCCGCAGGGTTCGCGCCGCACGGTGGGCCAGCGGGGGGCCGAACGCGCCCAGCACCGCGTCGGACCCCTCGAAGAGCAGCACCCGGGCCTTGGCGGAATCGATCCTTTGGAACTCCCGGTCGAGCGTGTGGCCGGCGATCTCCCGGATCTGTCCGGCGAGTTCGACGCCGGTCGGCCCGCCGCCGACGAGCGCGAAGGTGAGCCACCTCTTCCGTTCCCGCTCGTTGGCCGCCGTCTCGGCCATCTCGAATGCCCGGTAGATCCGTCGGCGGATGTCGAGCGCGTCGTCCAGGGTCTTCATGCCGGGGGCGTGCGCGGCGAACTCGTCGTGCCCGAAGTAGGACTGGCGCATCCCCACCGCGACGATCAGATCGTCGTAAGGCAGCCGGACGACTCCGCCGTCGGGCCGCCGGGCGTACACCGCCCGGCCACCGGCATCCACGTCGGTGGCTTCGGCGAGCATGCAGCGCACGTTGTGGTGGCGCCGCAGGACACCCCGCAGCGGTTGGGCGATCTGCCCCTCGGACAGGATGCCGGAGGCGCACTGGTACAGCAGCGGTTGGAAGAGGTGGTGGGCGCGGCGGTCGACCACGGTCACGGCCACCGGCGACTTCCGTAAGGCACGGGCGGCGAACAGCCCCGCGAACCCTCCGCCGAGGATCACCACCCGGCGGGGCGTGATGTGATCCTGCATCGCAGATCAGCCTCCGGTGGCGAAGCCGGGGAAGAGCGTCATTCCGCCGTCGACGTAGAGGGTGGTGCCGACGACGTAGTCGAGCAGGTCGGAAGCCACGGCGACGACGGCGTTGGCGATGTCGTCCGGGTCGCCCACGCGGCGGTACGGGATCAGCCGCAGCAGATCGGCCTCGGCCTCGGGGGTGGACCAGGCGTCGCGGTTGATCGGCGTGCGGATGGCACCGGGCGCCACCGCGTTGACCCTGATCCGCTTCGGGGCGAGCTCCTGGGCGAGGGTCTGCATCAGCATGCCCACACCGCCCTTGGAGGAGGCGTAGTTCACGTGCCCCGCCCACGGGACGATCTGGTGGACCGAGCTCATACAGATGATCTTTCCCGCCGACCGGGAGACCTCCTCGACCACTCCGCGCCGGACGAACTCCTTGGCGGCCTCCCGCGCGCACAGGAACTGGCCGGTCAGGTTGACGTCGATGACCTTCTGCCACTGGGCGAGCGTCATCTCCGTCACGGCCGCGTCCCGCTGGAGACCCGCGTTGGCCACCATGATGTCGATGGTGCCGAACTCCTCGACCATCCGCGCGACCATGGCGGTCACCTGGTCCTCGTCGGACACGTCGGCCTCATGGGCGTAGGCGCGGACCCCGAAGCCCTCGATCTCCTTCACGACGTTGTCCGCCTCGGGCGCACCGACGACGTAGTTCACCACGACATCGGCTCCGGCCCGGCCCAGGGCAATCGCGGTCGCCAGGCCGATGCCCGAGTTGGCGCCGGTCACCAGCGCCTTCTGCCCCCTGAGAAGCTGCGCGGACACCCCGCGACTGTCGCCGACGTTTCCTGCCACCACGGTCTCTCCCTCTGCGTTTGCGTTTGCGGACGAACGCCTTCGGCAACCGGACGACGCGCAGGAGAATGGCCGGACGTCGGCCAGGCCCGTCAGGACAAGCCACAGGAGCCGTCGCGTACCCGGCTCCCAGACGAAAGCACCCTGCGCCGCGAGTGCCACAAACCGGCGCGCAACACAGCCACACTTGGCCAGGCACGCCACACGATCGGGTTAAGAGCTGCCCCGAGCCGCCGACCGGGGCATGCCGGCCGCCGGACGCCCGTGCAAGGACAGGTGGGTGCACCACCGTTTGTGGTGATATTCGAGGGGCCCCGCCCCGCTCCGCCAGGGCCTTTGTCCGGGGGCGGCCTGGACCGCCCGGTACCGGCGGAAAAGCCCCTCGCGCACGTGCTCAGCCTGTTGAACCACTCGGCGTGCCCGACCAGCCGGGTGAACATAGCGTGCACGCATGGAAGCGATGCGTAGCAAGCCGGTCGGAGCAGGAGCCCTGGATCGGCGGATACCGTCGATTGCTCGGAGCGGACGCCGCCTGCCCCTGCACAGCGCGAGCGTCGGGACCGACGCGGACCAAGAGGCTTTCACGTGCTGAGGAAGGCATTGATCGCCCTCGGGGTCGTTCTGGTTCTGCAGAGCGTGTTTGCGCTCTGCCTGGTCAGTGCGCTGCAATTGCTCGTCCTGCGCACTCCGGTGTCTTGCCTGCCGTCTGCATCGAGGCGTTCTGCGCCCCGCCCTGGGACGAGGACGCCGAGAATGCGATCGAGTTCCTGTGCCGGCTGGTACGCAACGTCCGGCTTCCCGGCTTCACCGCCGCGCTCGCCTTCGCCGGTGCGGCCGTCGTCGGCTTGGCCACTCCTTGGACGACCCGCGCCCCTTTCCCCAGCGCCGCTGCTGCTCCCCAGGCCGCCGCCCTCGGCCCGGACCGCACCGTGGACCGGCTGGTGGGTGCCCGCGAGATCCACGAACTCGCGGTCCGCCCGGCTGCCCAGGACACGGCCTGGCGGGCGAACTGCTGAAGGCGGTCATCGTGGCGAACACCACGACGTTGTCGGGGCAGCAGTGCTGACCGGTGCCGAACTCGCGGGTACCGCGCCCGGGGTCGTCACAGGCGCGGTGTGTCGCTTCTTCGACGTTTCGGGCCGCCGAGTCTCCGTCTCCCCATCGCCGCGCTGCTATTGGCGCTCGGAGCGCGTGTGTGGCTACGGCCTGTGCGCCCGGCACCATCCCGCGCCACTCGCCGGCCGTCACCTCGCGCGACGACGTCGCTCACCCCAGCCGTCGGGGTTGCCGGGGGGCATCGGACCGAGCACAGAGCCGCCCCCGATCCCGTAGCGGTCGCCGCTGTCGCGCCCGCGGCCATGGCCTCCACGTTCGTGACGTCCATCGCCGACGCGGCTGGCTACGCGCTGCTCTCTGCGCTGACCGCACACGGCTCAGCTCTGATGAACGCGGTGCGCCCTCCGTGGGGCGGTTTCCTCTTCGGGCCGTTTCCCCTGGCCTCCGCCTGTGTGCCAGATGCACCGGCATCCGCGCCGCCTTCGGTGCCGACCCAGCACTCGATTCTGCACATGGTGGACGACAGCCCATGCCACGGAACCAGCAAACGGGACAACGAATCGGCCCGGAAACAATCTCGGCCTGACCCCGGTCGCGCGCTCCCGGCCCCTGTACGGCCCCTCGGTCTTGGGAACGACCCTCAGAGCAGTCGCGCGGACCGCGAGCGGCACGCTCAAACACCTACTCCGCCGCAGGTCAGGGGGGTTGGATTCCCTCAGAACGCTGCCGAACTCCAAACCCACGAGCAGCGGATTCAGTCCGTTCAGGCGAGGTTGACGATCCGACACCCAAAAAAAGAACGTTCCCGCAGGTCAGACCACGTGAAAGGTGGGGCGGGTGGGACTCGAACCCACGGCCGACGGATTATGAGTCCGCTGCTCTAACCGGCTGAGCTACCGCCCCATAGCGGCGTGTCGCGTACATGTGTGCGCGCCGTCTGCCGCAGCATAGCCGCTCATACGATCTCACGCTTCGGCTGGTCGACCTTGCACGACCATGGGGGCAGCACCCCTGGCCTGCACGGTTCCCTCCGACATGAAAAAGGACCCCCACGGGGTCCTCGTTCACGATGCTCCCCCGACTGGACTCGAACCAGTAACCTGCCGGTTAACAGCCGGCTGCTCTGCCAATTGAGCTACAGGGGACCGAGCTCCCCCGACTGGACTCGAACCAGTAACCTGCCGGTTAACAGCCGGCTGCTCTGCCAATTGAGCTACAGGGGAATGCCTCGTTTTGCATCGAACGTGCTCACCTGGGTATTCGCCAGGAAGCGCTCGCTCGCTGCGACACATACATTAGCGCAAGCAGGGGGGTGCTCCGCCAATCGGTTCCCCCGGCGCCCATGTCGTGCCAGGGACTACGCAAGGAGAGGATGGCCGTCATGCGCTACAAGCTCACGTTCGTCGTCGGGTTGGTCGCGGGTTACGTACTGGGCACGCGTGCCGGGCGCGAGCGCTACGAGCAGTTGAAGAAGTCCGCCCGGCAGGTCGCCCAGAACCCCGCCGTGCGCAATACCGCCGAGACCGCCGCCCACCAGGGCCGTCAGTACGCGGGCAAGGCGTACCACGCGGTCAGCGACAAGGTCGGCGACCGGATGCCCGAGTCGGTGGCGGGCCGGGTGCGGTCCCTGCGCGACCGCAACAGCAACGGCGCGAGTGGGGACGACTGGGGCACCAGCAACACCTAGCGGCTCCTTCGAGGCGCCGGAACGGTCGTCCGGGGGCCGCGGGGATGTGACATATACGGCTCCGTCACGGGGGCTCGACCAGCCACAACGCCCCGCGCCGGGCAGGAGCGGGGCACCCCTGCGGTCTCCGCGGCCCAACCCGAGCGGCGCGTGCGGCAGAATTTTCGCCATGGGGATAGTCGCCGGGTTGGACAGTTCACCCGATTTCACTCGTATCGTCGTCTGCGACGCGGACACCGGAGCCGTGCTCCGGCAGGGGTATGCGCCGCATCCGATGGAAGGCGCCGAGAGTGCGGGAGGGCGGCCCTCCGATGTCGATCCGCAGGCCTGGCTGCTGTCCCTGGGCGAGGCCGCGGGCGGTGGGCTGCTCGAGGGGGTACAGGCCATCGGCGTGTCCTCGCAGCAGAACGCCGTCGTGCCGCTGGACGCGCAGGGCAACACCGTGCGGCCGGCGATGGTCGGCGGGGACAAGCGGGCGCAGGTCGCGGCGGCCGACCTGATCGACGCGGTCGGCGGGCGCGAGGCATGGGCGCAGGCGGTGGGATGTGTCCCGCAGGCCGCCCAGCCCGTGACCAAGCTGCGCTGGCTGGCGAAGAACGAACCTGACGCCGCCGCCCGGACCGCCGTACTGCTGCAGGCCCACGACTGGCTGGTGTGGCAGCTCCTCGGGCGGCCCGCACGAAGGACCACCGACCGCGGCGGAGCCTCCGGTACCGGGTACTGGTCCGCCGCCACCGGCGGTTATCGGCCAGATCTCGTCGAGCTGGCACTCGGTCACCAGGCCATGCTTCCCGAGGTGATCGGACCGTCCGAAGCGGCCGGTACGACGCCTGAGGGACTGCTGATCTCCGCCGGGACCGGCGAGACCATGGCCGCGGCCCTGGGGCTGGGAATCGGACACGGGGACGCGGTCGTCTCGCTCGGCGCCTCCGGGTCCGTGATGGCCGTGCATCACGAGGCGCTCGTCGACCAGAGCGGGATGATCACCTCGCTGGCCGACGCGACGGGCATGCATCTGCCGGTCGTCACCACCCTGAACGCCGTACGGACCCTGCGCGGGGCCGCCGAGCTGATCGGGGCGGCCGATCTGGAGGCGCTGTCGGACCTGGCGATGAAGTCGACGCCGGGGTCGCACGGGCTGGTCATGCTGCCCTACCTGGAGGGTGAGCGGACGCCGAACCTGCCGCACACGGCCGGGACGCTGGCGGGCCTGCGACGCGAGTCGATGAAGCCCGAGCACTTCGCGCGGGCCGCCTTCGAGGGCATGCTGTGCGGGCTCGCGGACGCGCTCGACGTGCTGCGCGGCCGGGGCGTGGAGGTGCGGCGCATCTTCCTCCTCGGGGCGGCGGCCGAGCTGCCGGCCGTGCAGGCGGCGGCGCCCGCGCTGTTCGGCGCGCAGGTCGTCGTGCCGCAGCCGGCGGACTACGCGGCGATCGGAGCCGCCCGGCAGGCCGCGTGGGCGCTGGGAGCGTCGCAGGGCACCCTCGACCCGCGGACCCCGCCGGCCTGGCAGGGGGCGGCCGCGCAGGTCCTCGACCCGGGCGAGGAGCTGGCCGTCGGGCAGGCGGTGCGCCAGCAGTACGTGTCGGTGCGGGAGCAGACGCATCCGGGAGCGTTCCGCGGATAGGACCGAGGACGTCCGCGGAGACGAGCAAGGACGTCCAGGAAGAGGACCGTGGGCGTCCGCGGACGGGAGTGCGGCGGTCTCCGCGGCAGCAGCGCGCGCTACGCGGCGTACGGGGCGCCTCCCGGTGCGTGGGGCGCATCGGGTGCGTGCGGGCGGCCCATCCGGGTGTGCAGGTGTGCATCCGGCTGACAGAGACGGCCGTAAAAGCACTGCTCTCAGCTTAATCAGTTGAGGTAACGCGGGTGGAGTGTTCAACGATAGGGGCCAGGGGCAACCAATGCCCCTCCTCTGCTCCTCCCCGCCGACTCCGAGAGACGTAGCGTGCTCATACGACTACTGCGGACCTATCTCAGGCCCTACAAGAAACCCATCGCCCTGCTCGTGGCGCTGCAGTTCCTCCAGACCTGCGCCACCCTCTACCTGCCCACACTGAACGCGCACATCATCGACAACGGCGTCGTCGAGGGAGACACCGGATACATCCTGTCCTTCGGCGGCGTGATGATCGCCATCTCGCTGGCGCAGGTCGTGTGCAACATCGGCGCCGTGTACTACGGCGCCAGAACCGCTTCCGCGCTCGGCCGGGACGTGCGGGGGGCCGTCTTCGACCGGGTGCAGTCCTTCTCCGCCCGCGAGGTCGGCCAGTTCGGCGCCCCCTCGCTGATCACCCGGACGACCAACGACGTCCAGCAGATCCAGATGCTGGCTCTGATGACGTTCACGCTGATGGTGTCGGCGCCCATCATGTGCGTGGGCGGGGTGGTGCTGGCGCTCGGCCTGGACGTGCCGCTGTCCGCGGTGCTTGTCGCCGTGGTGCCGGTGCTGGGCATCTGCGTGACGCTGATCGTGCGCCGGCTGCGGCCGCTGTTCCGGTCGATGCAGGTGAAGCTGGACACCGTGAACCGGGTGCTGCGTGAGCAGATCACCGGCAACCGGGTGATCCGCGCCTTCGTCCGCGACGAGTACGAGCAGCAGCGGTTCCGGAAGGCCAACAGCGACCTCACCGACATCTCGCTGAAGACCGGCAACCTGCTCGCGCTGATGTTCCCGGTGGTCATGACCACGGTGAACCTGTCGTCGATCGCCGTGGTGTGGTTCGGTGCCCACCGGATCGACAGCGGTGGGATGCAGATCGGTGATCTGACCGCCTTCCTCGCCTACCTCATGCAGATCGTCATGTCCGTGATGATGGCCACCTTCATGTTCATGATGGTGCCGCGCGCCGAGGTGTGCGCCGAGCGCATCCAGGAGGTGCTGGACACCTCGTCGTCCGTGGTGCCGCCGGTGGCTCCCGTCACCGAGCTGCGCCGCCACGGGCACCTGGAGATCCGGGGGGCCGGATTCCGCTATCCCGGCGCCGAGGAGCCCGTCCTGAAGTCCATCGAGCTCGTGGCGCGGCCGGGTGAGACGACGGCCGTGATCGGCTCGACCGGCAGCGGCAAGTCCACGCTGCTCGGTCTGGTGCCCCGGCTGTTCGACGCCACCGAGGGCGAGGTGCTCGTGGACGGCGTGGCCGTCGCCGAGGTCGACCCGGTGCTGCTGGCGAAGACCGTCGGACTCGTACCGCAGCGGCCGTACCTGTTCGCGGGCACGGTGGCGACCAACCTGCGTTACGGCAACCCGGACGCGACGGACGAGGAGCTGTGGCACGCGCTGGAGGTGGCGCAGGCCAAGGGCTTCGTGGAGGGGCTGGAGAACGGGCTCGACTCCCCCATCGCACAGGGCGGCACGAATGTCTCCGGCGGTCAGCGGCAGCGGCTCGCGATCGCCCGGACGCTCGTGCAGCGGCCGGAGATCTACCTCTTCGACGACTCCTTCTCCGCACTCGACTACGCCACCGACGCGGCGCTGCGGGCGGCGCTCGGGCGGGAGACCGCCGAGGCGACCGTGGTGATCGTCGCCCAGCGGGTGGCCACCATCCGCGACGCCGACCGGATCATCGTCCTCGACGAGGGCCTGGTCGTCGGCACGGGTACCCACCGCGAGCTGATGGCGGCCAACGAGACCTACCGGGAGATCGTGCTCTCCCAGCTCACGGAAGCGGAGGCTGCCTGATGGCCGGGCCCATGGGACGCATGATGGCCGGCAGCGGTCCCGACAACCACTCGCTCGACTTCAAGGTGTCCGGCAGGCGGCTGCTCGCCCAGTTCAAGCCGGAGCGGTTCACCCTCTACGCGATGCTGGCCTGCGTGACGCTGAGCGTCGGCCTCAGCGTGGTCGGGCCGAAGATCCTCGGCAAGGCCACCGACCTGGTCTTCGCGGGCATCGTCGGACGGCAGATGCCGGCCGGGACGAGCAAGGAGCAGGTTCTCGACTCGATGCGGGAACGCGGCGAGGGCAGCGTCGCCGACATGCTCAGGAGCACCGATTTCACTCCCGGCAAGGGCATCGACTTCGGCTCGGTCGGCGAGGTCCTGCTGTTCGCGCTCGTGGTGTTCCTGGTCGCCGGTCTGCTGATGGCGGTGGCGACGCGGCTGGTCAACAGGTCCGTCAACCGCACCATGTTCCGGATGCGCGAGGACGTGCAGACGAAGCTGTCCCGGCTGCCGCTGTCGTACTTCGACAAGCGTCAGCGCGGCGAGGTGCTGTCCCGCGCCACCAACGACATCGACAACATCGGGCAGACGCTCCAGCAGTCGATGGGCCAGCTGATCAACTCGCTGCTGACCGTCATCGGCGTGCTGGCGATGATGTTCTGGGTGTCGTGGATCCTGGCGCTGGTCGCGCTGGTGACCGTGCCGCTGTCGTTCCTCATCGCCACCCGCGTGGGCAAGCGGTCGCAGCCGCACTTCGTGCAGCAGTGGCGCACCACCGGCAAGCTCAACGCCCACATCGAGGAGATGTACACCGGTCACACGCTGGTGAAGGTGTTCGGCCGCCAGGAGGAGTCGGCACAGCAGTTCGCCGAGCAGAACGACGCGCTGTACGAGGCCGGGTTCAAGGCGCAGTTCAACAGCGGGATCATGCAGCCGCTGATGATGTTCGTGTCGAACCTCAACTACGTGCTGGTCGCGGTGGTCGGCGGGCTGCGCGTCGCGTCGGGTTCGCTGTCCATCGGTGATGTGCAGGCGTTCATCCAGTACTCGCGCCAGTTCTCGATGCCGCTGACGCAGCTCGCGTCGATGGCGAACCTGGTGCAGTCCGGCGTCGCCTCGGCCGAGCGGGTCTTCGAGGTCCTGGACGCGGAGGAGCAGCAGGCGGACCCGGTGGCGGCCGAGCGGCCCGCGGAGCTGCGCGGGCGGGTGGCGCTGGAGGGCGTGTCCTTCCGGTACGACCCGGAGAAGCCGCTGATCGAGGACCTGTCCCTGACGGTGGAACCCGGCCACACGGTCGCCATCGTCGGCCCGACGGGCGCCGGCAAGACGACGCTGGTGAACCTGCTCATGCGGTTCTACGACGTCTCCGGCGGGCGCATCACCCTCGACGGTGTCGACATCGCGAAGATGTCCCGCGACGAACTGCGCGCCGGGATCGGCATGGTGCTCCAGGACACCTGGCTGTTCGGCGGCACCATCGCGGAGAACATCGCGTACGGGGCGTCGGGTGAGGTCACCCGCGGCGAGATCGAGGAGGCGGCGCGGGCCGCGCACGCCGACCGGTTCGTCCGTACCCTGCCCGACGGCTACGACACGGTGATCGACGACGAGGGCAGCGGGGTCTCCGCCGGTGAGAAGCAGCTGATCACCATCGCGCGGGCGTTCCTGTCCGACCCGACGATCCTGGTGCTCGACGAGGCGACCAGCTCCGTCGACACCCGCACCGAGGTGCTGATCCAGAAGGCGATGGCCAAACTGGCGCACGGGCGTACGTCGTTCGTCATCGCGCACCGGCTGTCGACCATCCGGGACGCCGACACGATCCTGGTGATGGAGAACGGCTCGATCGTCGAGCAGGGCGCGCACACCGACCTGCTGGCGGCGGACGGGGCCTACGCGCGGCTGTACAAGGCACAGTTCGCGCAGGCGCTGGCCGAGGTCGACTGACGGTCGCTTCCCGGAGGCGTCCCAGGGGCGTCTCCGGGGCGTCCGCGGGACCGGCGGGGGCCGCTCGCACCGGGTGACGGCGAGCGGCTCCGCTCAGTCCAGGTAGCCCCTCAGCTGGTCCGCGAAGGCGTGGTCGCGGAGTTTGTTGAGGGTCTTGGACTCGATCTGCCGGATCCGTTCGCGCGTCACGCCGAAGATGCGGCCGATCTCCTCCAGCGTGCGCGGCCGGCCGTCCGCCAGTCCGTAGCGCAGCTGGACGACCTTCCGCTCGCGTTCGCCGAGGGTGGAGAGCACGGCCTCCAGGTGCTCGCGCAGCAGCAGGAAGGCCGCCGACTCGACGGGGCTGGCCGCGTCGCCGTCCTCGATGAGGTCGCCGAGGGCCACGTCGTCCTCCTCGCCCACCGGGGCGTGCAGCGAGACCGGCTCCTGGGCCAGCCGCAGGACCTCGCCGACGCGTTCCGGCAGGAGGTCGAGCTGGGCGGCGACCTCTTCCGCGGTCGGCTCGTAGCCGCGCTCCTGGAGCATCCGGCGCTGGACGCGGACGACCCGGTTGATGAGCTCGACGACATGGACCGGGACGCGGATGGTGCGGGCCTGGTCGGCCAGCGCGCGGGACATGGCCTGGCGGATCCACCAGGTGGCGTACGTGGAGAACTTGTAGCCGCGGGCGTAGTCGAACTTCTCGACCGCCCGGATCAGGCCGAGGTTGCCCTCCTGGACGAGGTCGAGCATGGTGAGCCCGCGCCCGACGTACCGCTTGGCGACGGAGACCACGAGCCGCAGGTTGGCCTCGATCAGCCGCCGCTTGGCCATCCGGCCCAGGACGACCAGCCGGTCGAGATCGAGGGCCAGCCGACTGTCCAGGTCGGTCGCGCCGCTCAGCTTCTCCTCGGCGAACAGGCCGGCCTCCACGCACCGGGCCAGCTCGACCTCCTCGGCCGCGGTGAGCAGCGGGATGCGGCCGATCTCCCGCAGGTACTGCCGGAACAGGTCCGAGGAGGGGCTGCCGCTGTCGGTGGTGCGGGCGCGGGGTGGCGGGACGGGTTCGGGGGCGTCCTCGGGAACGTCCTGCAGAGCCTCGACGGGCGGTTCGGTCTCGGACTCGGACTCGGGCTCGGACTCAGACTCGGGCTCGGCCTGCGTCTCCGGGTGCGCCTCAGGGTGGGGCTCGGAGTGGGTCTCGGGGTGGCGCGCGGCACGGTTCTGCGGCGGGACGGCGGCCAGGACGTCGGCCTCGGCGTCCGGTTCCGTGCCGTCGGCCGTGCCGGCACCGGTGGTACCGGCCGTACTCTCGGCAGTGCTGACGGTCTGGGTCAGGGTCTGGGTCTGCACGGGGGCGACCTCCAGGATGATCGCTGCTGAGGTGAGCAGCAGCGGTACTTCGGGGGCGGAGTCGGCGGCCACGCCGCGTCCCTCCGGGATCGGCCGCGCTCCGAGGACTCAGGCACCGCACCCCAGTGTGGAGTACGACACACAGCCGCCACGAGGGGCGTGCGGCGACTTTTTGAGTCCGGTCCGTGACCGCGTGATTACCCTGCCGCGGGCGGCGGCTCAGAGAGCGGACGGGCCCTCGTGCTGCAACGCCCTGTCGTACCTGGTCAGGATCATCATCTCGTTCTGGACGGCGGCCGACTGGGCCGGGTCCGTGTGGCCGAGACGGGTCAGCGTGCCCTGGAGATCGGTGAGCCTGCGGGTCACGGCCCTGCGGCGGACCGTCACCAGCTGCTCCCCCGCATAGTTCTCGTCGACCGTGCGGCGCATGATCGCCTCGACCGCGAGCTCCGTCACCATCGCGCGGACCGCGTCGTCGGGCGCGGCCTCCCGGACCCGGACGAGGTATTCCTGCCCGTCCTTGACGCCGAACTCGGCGCCGCCCGCGTCCTGGATCGCCTGGCGTACGGCGGCGTAGGGCGCTGCGGTGAACTCGTCGATCCCGTACGCGTCGAAGGCCGGGGAGACCAGTTCGGGACGTTGCAGGGCGAGTTTCAGCAGCTCGCGTTCGGTGGCGTAGACGGCGTTGCGGAGATTGAGGGCGGGGCCGCCCGCGGCGGGCCGGGAGGCGGACTCGTACGACTGGGGGCCACGGGCCGGCGCCGGGCCCTTGCCGCCCCGGTCGCGGGCCCAACGGGCCAGCTGGGCAACCCTCTTGACGACGAACTGGGTGTCCAGGATGCCGAGCATGCCGGCCAGCTGGACGGCGACCTCGTGCTGGGCTCCGCTGTTCTTGATGCGAGCGACGATGGGCGCGGCCTCGTCGAGGGCGGCGGCGCGGCCCGCGGGCGTGTCGAGGTCGTAGCGGACGACGATCTGGCGGAGCGCGAACTCGAAGAGCGGCGTGCGGGGTTCGACCAGGTCGGCGACCGCCTCGTCGCCCTTCGCCAGGCGCAGGTCGCAGGGGTCCATGTTGTCCGGCGCGATGGCGATGTACGTCTCGGCGGCGAACTTCTGGTCGTCCTCGAAGGCGCGCAGGGCCGCCTTCTGGCCGGCCGCGTCGCCGTCGAAGGTGAAGATGACGCGGGCGCTGCCGTTGTCCATGAGGAGCCGGCGGAGGATCTTGATGTGGTCGCTGCCGAAGGCCGTGCCGCAGGTCGCGATGGCGGTGGTGACGCCGGCCAGGTGACAGGCCATGACGTCGGTGTAGCCCTCGACGACGACCGCGCGGCTGGACTTGGCGATGTCCTTCTTCGCGAGGTCGATGCCGTAGAGCACCTGGGACTTCTTGTAGATCGCCGTGTCGGGCGTGTTGAGGTACTTGGGTCCGTTGTCGGCCTCGTAGAGCTTGCGCGCGCCGAAGCCGACGACCTCGCCGCCGATGTCGCGGATGGGCCACATCAGGCGGCCCCGGAAGCGGTCGATGGGCCCGCGGCGCCCCTCCTGGGCCAGCCCGGACAGGAGCAGCTCCTTGTCGGTGAAGCCCTTGCCGCGCAGGAAGCGGGTGAGGTGGTCCCAGCCCTGGGGGCTGTAGCCGACGCCGAAGTGGAGGGCCGCGGCCTGGTCGAAGCCGCGCTCGGCGAGGAAGATCCGGCCGGTGTCGGCCTCGGATCCGGTGGCGAGCTGTTCCGCGTAGAACTCGGCGGCGACCTTGTGCGCCTCGACCAGCCGGATGCGTTCACCGCGCTGGTGGGCGGGGTTGTAGCCGCCCTCCTCGTAGCGCAGGGTGATGCCGGCCTGGGCGGCGAGCCGCTCGACCACCTCGGAGAAGGTGAGGTGGTCGACCTTCATCACGAACGTGATGGTGTCGCCGCCCTCCTGGCAGCCGAAGCAGTGGAACAGTCCCTTGCTCGGGCTGACCTGGAAGGACGGCGACTTCTCGTCGTGGAAGGGGCAGAGGCCCTTGAGGTTGCCGCCGCCCGCGTTGCGCAGCTGGAGGTACTCGGACACCACGGCGTCGATCGGGACCGCGTCCCGTACCGCCTTCACGTCCTCGTCGTTGATCCGTCCTGCCACGAGGTGATTCTACGGGGGCGCGGTGACATCTCCGGCGGGCCGCGGCGCCCTTGGGGTGCGCGGGGCTGTGACATGCGCGGCTCGCCCGCGGGGGCGCGAGCGGCCGCACACGCCCCGCGGGCACCGGACGACGGCCCCGCGGACGACCGGAACCCGGCTAGGCGCCGAGTTCCTCCAGCGGCACCCGGGGGTCCGCCAGGGCCTCCGTGTCGATGCGCTCGCGCGAGCGGATCAGCTTCTGGATGGGCTCTGTGACGTCCCACACGTTCACGTTCATCCCGGCGAGGAGGCGGCCCTCCTTCAGCCAGAACGCGATGAACTCCCGCTTGCCCGCGTCACCGCGGATCACCACCTCGTCGTACGTCCCGGGCGGCGCCCAGCCGCTGTACTCCATGCCCAGGTCGTACTGGTCGGAGAAGAAGTAGGGCACGCGGTCGTAGGTGACGTCCTGGCCGAGCATCGCGCGGGCGGCCGCCGGGCCGCCGTTCAGGGCGTTGGCCCAGTGCTCGACGCGCAGCCGGGTGTCGAAGAGGCCGTGCGGGAAGGACGCGACGTCGCCGGCCGCGTGGATGTCGGGGTCGGAGGTGCGCAGCCGGGCGTCGACCGCGATCCCGCCGCCGTGCGCGCGGTCGGCGAGGGTGAGGCCCGCCGCCTCCGCGAGGCTCGTGCGGGGGGCCGCGCCGATCGCCGCGAGGACGTCGTGCGCCGGGTGTTCCTCGCCGTCGTCGGTGCGGACGGCGAGGACCATGCCGTCCTGGCCGACGATCTCGGTGAGCCGGGCGCCGAAGTGGAAGCGGACGCCGTGCTCGCGGTGCAGGTCGGCGAAGACGGAGCCGAGCTCCGGGCCGAGGACGCCGTGCAGCGGGGTGGGCTCGGGTTCGACGACGGTGACCTCGGCGCCGTACTCGCGGGCCGCCGCCGCGATCTCCAGGCCGATCCAGCCGCCGCCGGCGATCACGATGTGGCCGTTGTCCCGGCCGAGGGCGGCCAGGACGCCCTTGAGCCGTTCGGCGTGCGCGAGCCGGCGCAGATGGTGCACGCCCGCGAGGTCGGTGCCGGGGATGTCCAGCCGGCGAGGTTCGGCGCCGGTGACGAGGAGCAGCTTGTCGTAGTGGACGAGCGTGCCGTCGTCACCGAAGCGGACCGTCTTCGCGGTGCGGTCGATCGCGTCGACGGTCTGGCCGAGGTGCAGCTCGATGTCGTTCTGCGCGTACCAGGCGGGCTCGTGCACGAAGACGCTCTCCCGCGCCTCCTTGCCGAGCAGGAAGCCCTTCGAGAGCGGCGGCCGCTCGTAGGGGTGGTCGCGTTCGTCGCAGATCAGTATCACGCGGCCGGTGAAGCCCTCCGCCCTCAGCGTCTCGGCCGCCTTGGCGCCGGCCAGGCCTCCTCCGACGATGACAAATGTCTGATCCGCGTCGACCACGTGATGCCTCCTACCGGGTTTCTGGGGGGTGGTCCCCCAGAGAACACTGTGCGTGCCGCCACATGCGAGCGTCCCGCACGCAGCGTGATGGGGGAAGGGGGACGTGCCCGATCAGGGCACGTCGGGTCACGTTCCGGGCCCGTTCGGGCGCACCCGGTCCGCACTTGTCATGATCTCGTCCGCTCGGTCAGACGGCCGTGCAGCGAGCGCGCCGAGGCGTCGGTGAGGGAGGCGATCTGGTCGACGACGACCCGCTTGCGTGCGCGGTCGTCGGACGCCTGGTCGAACAGGGCGCGGAACTGGGGGTCGAGGCCGTCGGGAGCGCGGGCGGTGAGCGCCTCGGCGAGCTCGCCGATGACGATGCGCTGGTCGGCGCGCAGCACTTCCTGTTCGGCGCGCTGCATGACGTACCGGTCGGCGACGGCCTTGAGGACCGCGCACTCCAGGCGCGCCTCTTCGGGTACGACGAGCTCGGCGCCGTAACGGGTGAGACTCCCCCTGCCGTACCTGGCGCGGGTGGCGCCCTCGGCGGCCAGGCAGAAGCGGCCGATGAGCTGGCTGGTGGCGTCCTTCAGCCGGGCCTGGGCGGCCGCCGTGCCGTCGTAGCCGTGCGGCCACCAGTCCTGGTCCTGAAGGCGGTCGAGGGCGGCGGCGAGTTCGGCCGGATCGGTACCGGCGGGGACGTAGCGGCCGACGGCTACCCGGAAGATCTCCCGGCGCTCGGGTTCGGCGTGCAGGCAGTTGGGGTCGATGTGCCCCGCGTGCAGGCCGTCCTCCACGTCGTGCACCGAGTACGCCACGTCGTCGGCCCAGTCCATGACCTGTGCCTCGAAGCAGGTGCGCGTACCGGGGGCCGTTTCGCGGACCCAGTCGAAGACGGGCCTGTCGTCCTCGTAGACGCCGAACTTGCCGGACGCCGGGTCGACGGGATGGGCGTCCCGGGGCCAGGGGTACTTGGTGGCGGCGTCGAGGGCGGCCCGGGTGAGGTTGAGACCCACGGAGCCCTCGGCGGTGAAGCGTTTGGGTTCGATGCGGGTGAGGAGCCTCAGCGACTGGGCGTTGCCCTCGAAGCCGCCGCAGTCGCGCGCGAACTCGTTCAGCGCCTGTTCGCCGTTGTGCCCGAACGGGGGGTGCCCGAGGTCGTGGGACAGACAGGCCGCCTCGACCAGGTCGGGGTCGCAGCCGAGGGCGGCGCCCAGCTCTCGGCCCACCTGGGCACATTCCAGGGAGTGGGTGAGGCGGGTGCGGGGGGTGGCGTCCCAGGCGTCGGTGCGGGTGCCCGGGGTGACCACCTGGGTCTTGCCGGAGAGCCTTCTCAGCGCGGAGGAGTGCAGGACGCGGGCACGGTCTCGTTGGAAGGCGGTCCGGCCGGGGCGTTTGTCCGGCTCGGGGGCCCAGCGGGCGACTGACGTCGGGTCATAGGCGGTGTCGAGGTGTGCGGTGCCTTCCATGCCTCGACAGTAAGCGGCGGGGGTGACAATCGGGTGGTACCGGGCGCCTGCCCGGCTGTCGGGTCCGGCACGTCGGCCGATCCGGCACTTCGGCGGGTCCGGCGCGTCGTCGGGTCCGGCACGTCGTCGGACCCTGCACGTCAGCGGCTCGGCGGATCCGGCGCGTCGGCGGGACCGGGCTGCCCCCGGGGGTCAGGCCGACGCCAGTTCGGGGACCGTGCTCGCCGGGGTCGCCCAGGCCTGGTCGTAGCGGTGCAGGAGCAGGCTCGCCATCGCCGGGTGGGTGCCCAGCGGGGCGGACGCGATCCAGGGGGCGGCCTGCGCGCACTCGGTCGCGAAGCGGCCGGGGGCCGTGAAATAGGAGGCGACCGCCACCCGGTCGCGGCCTCGCGCGGCCAGCGCCCGCAGCGCCGTCGGGACGGTCGGGGTCGCCGTGGAGGCGTACGCGGGGACCACCGGGACGCCCAGTCGGCGCGCCAGGAGACGGGCCGTACGGCGGGTGTCGACGGCCGAGTCGGGATCGCGGGAGCCCGCCGCCGCGAGGACGACCGCGCTCGTCCGGCGCTCCTCCTGCGTCAGGTCCGTGCGCCAGCCCGCCTCGACCAGGCGGGTGTACAGGGTCTCCACGAGGAACGGGTGCGGGCCGAGCGGTGCGGCCACGCGCGTGTGCACCCGCGCCCTCGCGGCCATCTCGGGGATGTCCCGCTTGACGTGGTAGCCGCGGGCCAGGAGGAGCGGGACCAGGACGGCGTCCGTCGTGCCGTGCGCGTCGAGGTCGGCGAGGGTGTCCGTCAGCAGCGGCTCGTTGAGCTCGATGTGACCGAGGTGCACCGGCAGGCCGGGGCGCTGTTCGCGGACCCGGTCCAGGAGCGTGCGGACGGTGCTCAGCGCGCGCGGGTCGCGGCTGCCGTGGGCGACGACGACCAGCGCGGGCGGGCCGGGACGCCGGCGGCCGTCGAGCTGGACGAGGCTGAGCTGGCTGGCGAGCTGGGAGCTGATCCGGTTCATGATGTGCGCCGTACTGTCGAGGTGGACTTCGGACTCGTCGTGGACTTCGGACTCGTCGTACTGAGCGGGCGACGCCTTCATGAACAGATCCTGACGGCACGAGGTTGCACCCCCGTTGCCTGACCGTCACGAGTGTTTTCCGGTCGTTCACGCCGGGCCCGGGGGCGGTGTGAGATGTGGCTCGCGGCGCGGGAACGAACCGGATCACCGTCGGCTGCGTCTTCCCGGGCCGAAGGGGCGTGCGACCCGCTCGCCCGTTCGACCTGTTTCGACCTGGGGGATCACCGTATGGACATCCGTCGACCGCGGCTGCCGCGCACCCGTGCCGGCCGGCGCCGGCTGGTGCAGGCCGTGATGGCCGGGTGCGTGCTCGCGCTGCTGCCGGCCACCTGGCTGTACGTCTCCACGGCCGACCGGCTCGGTACCACCGCCGACGCGCCGCGCACCGAGGTCGCGGTCGTGTTCGGCGCCGGTCTGTGGGACGGCGAGCCCTCGCCGTACCTCGCGCACCGGCTGGACGCGGCGGCGAAGCTGTACCGGGAGGGCCGTATCGAGGTCGTGCTCGTGACCGGGGACAACAGCCGCGAGGACTACGACGAGCCCGACGCCATGCGCACCTATCTGACCGGGCACGGGGTGCCCGACGCGCGGATCGTCAGCGACTACGCCGGTTTCGACACCTGGGACTCCTGCGTCCGCGCCAAGAAGATCTTCGGCGTCGACAAGGCCGTGCTGATCAGCCAGGACTTCCACATCCGGCGGGCCGTCGCCCTGTGCGAGGCGGCGGGGGTGGACTCGTACGGGGTCGGGGTCGCCGCCAAGCACGACGTGACCTGGTACTACGGGGGCGCCCGGGAGGTTCTCGCGGCCGGCAAGGCGGCCCTGGACGCGGCCTTCGAGCCGGACCCCCGGTTCCTCGGACCGAAGGAACCGGGAGTGACGAGGGCCCTCGCCGACGAACGGTGAGGTGGCGGGCGCCTCACCGTGGGTCCGGTCCGCCGAGGAGGGCACCACCACACCGCCGTAACAGGAGACCGCACGGCGCGTAACACGGCCGAAGCACGCTGGAGCGTATGCCGACCACTTCGACGCCCACCCACTGCCCGTACTGCGCGCTGCAGTGCGGGATGGCCCTGTCGCCCCTGCCCACGGGGGGCGTCGAGGTGGTCGAGCGCCCGGACTTCCCGGTGAACCGGGGCGCGCTGTGCGGCAAGGGCCGTACGGCGCCCGCGGTGCTCTCCTCCCGGGTACGGCTGACCTCACCGCTGGTGCGGTCCGGCGATTCGCTCGTGCCGGCCACCTGGGAGGAGGCGCTGGACCGGATCGCCGGGGAGTTCGCCAGGGTGCGGTCCGAGCACGGGGCGGACGCGCTCGGCGTGTTCGGCGGGGGCGGGCTGACGAACGAGAAGGCGTACACGCTCGGCAAGTTCGCGCGGGTCGTGCTCGGCACCTCGCAGATCGACTACAACGGTCGCTTCTGCATGTCGTCCGCGGCGGCGGCCGGCATCAAGGCGTTCGGGCTCGACCGGGGACTCCCCTTCCCGCTGGAGGACATCCCGCGGACCGGATGCGTGATCCTGGTCGGATCCAACCTCGCGGAGACCATGCCGCCCGCGCTGCGGTTCTTCAACGAGCTGCGGGAGAACGGCGGCACGCTGATCGTGATCGACCCGCGCCGCACGAAGACCGCCGAGCAGGCCGACCTGCACCTCGCGCCCCGGCCGGGAACGGATCTCGCGCTGGCGCTGGGTCTGCTGCACCTGATCGTCGCCGAGGGACGGGTCGACGAGGAGTACGTACGGGAACGGACCACCGGCTGGGAGGACGCGCGGGCGGCCGCCATGGCGCACTGGCCGGAGTACGTGGAACGGATCACGGGGGTGTCCGTTCCACAACTCCGCGAGACCGTACGGCTGTTCTGCGAACCCGAGGCAGCGATGGTGCTCACCGCGCGCGGGCCCGAGCAGCAGTCCAAGGGCACCGACACGGTCGGCGCGTGGATCAACCTCTGCCTCGCGACGGGACGGGCCGGGCGGCCGCTCAGCGGCTACGGCTGTCTGACCGGGCAGGGCAACGGGCAGGGCGGTCGCGAGCACGGCCAGAAGGCCGACCAACTGCCCGGCTACCGCAAGCTGGACGACCCGGCGGCCCGACGGCACGTCGCCGAGGTGTGGGGCGTCGACCCGGACTCGCTGCCCGGCCCCGGTCGCAGCGCGTACGAGCTGCTGGACGCGCTGGGGTCCGACGTCCGTTCGCTGCTGCTGATGGGGTCGAACCCGGTGGTCTCGGCGCCGCACGCCGCGCACATCGAGGAGCGCATCAAGTCCCTGGAGTTCCTCGCCGTCTGCGATGTCGTCCTGTCCGAGACTGCGGCCCTCGCCGATGTCGTCCTGCCGGTCACCCAATGGGCGGAGGAGACGGGGACGACCACCAGCCTGGAGGGACGCGTCCTGCTGCGCCGCCAGGCGATCACCGCCCCGGAGGGGGTACGGAGCGACCTGGAGGTCCTGCACGAGCTGGCAGCACGGCTCGGCGTCGAGAAGGGCTTCCCGACCGACCCCGAAGAGGTCTTCGAGGAACTCCGCCGAGCCAGCGCGGGCGGCATCGCGGACTACTCCGGCATCACCTACGCGCGACTGATGGAGGAGAGCGGGGCCGGGGTGTTCTGGCCCTGCCCGGCGGAGACGGAGACAGAGACAGAGGGGGAGGCGGGGGCCGGGGATCGTGCGGCCGCCGCGGGCGATACGGGGGCCGGGGATCGTGCGGCCGCCGCGGGCGATACGGGAGGCGCGGCAGGCGTGGTGGGCGAGCAGGGGCACCGGCGGGCGGCGGGCGGTACGCCTCGGCTCTTTCTCGACCGGTTCGCCACGGAGGACGGACGGGCGCGCTTCGTCCCGGTCTCGCACCGGCCCAACGCCGAGGAACCGGACGACGACTACCCCGTCCTGCTGACCACCGGGCGGGTCGTGTCGCAGTACCAGTCCGGCGCCCAGACCCGCCGTGTGGACGAGCTGAACGCCGCCGCGCCCGGCCCCTTCGTGGAGCTGCACCCCCGCCTGGCGGCGCGGCTCGGAGCGTCCGAGGGCGACCCGCTGGCCGTGGTGTCCCGACGCGGGCGGGCGGTGGCCCCGGCCCGGATCACCACCGGGATCCGCCCCGACACCGTCTTCATGCCGTTCCACTGGCCGGGCGAGGGCCGCGCCAACACGCTGACCAACCCGGCACTGGACCCGACCTCGCGCATGCCGGAGTTCAAGGTGTGCGCGGTGCGGGTGGAGATCGCCCAGTAACCGCAGGCCGGCCGCCATCAGCCGGCCGTCGTCTGCCGATCACCGTCAGCCGTCAGCCGGCCGCCGCCCAGCCCGGGATCGCGGGCAGGACCTTCTGCGCGATGCTCAGCAGGGCGGCGTCGTCCGGTCGCACGTTGTCCTGACGCCAGACGGCCAGTTCGTAGGAGCCGCCGCCGTCCTTGGTGTCCGGGGCGACCATGAGCACGCGGGCGATACCGCCGGGACCGGTGTCGGACTTGCCGCCGCCGAGGTCGAAGCTGAAGGCGATCGTCTGGCTCGAGTAGAGCACCGCGGGGTGGGCCACGACCGTCTTCGCCTCCGCTTCGTTCAGCAGGTCCTCCATCCCCGCGATCGGGAGGTCGTCGTAGGACCGCGAGAGCTGCACGGTGTACGTGTCCAGTCGGACGGTCCCCTCGGGGCTCGGAATCTCGGGGCCGCTCGCCATCTTGACCGAGCCGTCACTGCCGTAGGCCGTCAGCGCGTGCTCCTGCGGAGTGCCGAGAAGTGCCGGCAGATCAGCACGGTTCAGTGCGGTGCACAGCTCCGTCCCGGAGATGCGGTGCGCCGCGTGCGCTTTCTCGGCGGCCTTCTTGTCGTCGTCGTCGGCGCGGCAGACCGCCGGCTTGTCGGCGGCCACGGCGGCGTTCTGCGCGTCGTTCTTCTGGATCACGTACAGCCCGCCCCCGAGCGCCCCGACCACCACCAGCGCCGCGATGGCTTGAGCCCATGCGTTCGGACCCTTCTCGGGCGCGGCAACTATCTCTGCCATGTCCCCCATTACCCCCATTACCCCCGGTACCCCCGGCTCGCGCCGGATGCGCGCTGGGGGAGCGTAACGGGTGATCCAGCCATGGGGAAGCGAGTTCCTCACCAGTGAGTAACATCGAGCACTCGCGCGCAGTGCGGATCCCCGTCGTCCGCCACCATCTGCTCCGCCTCCCCCTGAACCAGCGAGGGGAGCGCCGCGATCAGCGCCGTGAGTGCCCCGGTCGTCCGGACGTCTGCGGCGGTCACCCCCGGGAGGCCGTCGGCCCGGAAGTACAGCCGCACCCGGTCCTGGTCCAGGAAGAGAAAGCCGTGCAGGAGGGGGTCCGGCGAGTGGTCCTCGTCGAAGCACGTGGCCCGGACCAGGGTCCGCACCAACCGCAGCCCCCGGTCGGCGGCCGTCTCGTCGGCCCGCGGCACCACCGCCGGGTCTACGGGAACGAGCGGCATCCCCATCACCGTGCCGCCCCCGGCCGGCCGGCCGCCCTCCCCGCACAGGGTGCGCAGCATCCCGATGACGTCATACGCGGTCACACAGTCCTCACCGACGAGGAGCGGAATCTCGTAGAGCGTCAACTCACCTGTGCCCACAGCGCTTACGGGCCCGACGGCCACCCGCACGGCATCGACGCCACCGGGGGCGGGCAGCACCCCGCGCACGTACGACGCCCCGACGAGCGGGGCGTGCAGATGCTGCAGCACGAGGGGGATCAGGTCCGCCTGATCACGCACGGTCTCTTCGTCCACGGGGGCATTGTCGACGCCGGCGGGCGAGGTACGGCACGGCGAGCGACCGTGTCGGGGCTCATACCCGGGATGCCGCCTGCCCGGAGGGCGGTGGTGAACCGACGTCGGCCGCCCCGGGCCCGTGGTTTCGGGTGCGGGGCGGCCGTGTCGTGCCGTGGGGGACGGGTCAGTTCACGTTGACCGCTGCCCAGGCCGCCGCCACCGCGTTGTACTCCGTGGTGCCGGTGCCGTAGAGATCGCGGGCCGCGTTCAGGGTGGCTGTCCTTGCCGCCGCGTAGTTCGTCGAGGAGGTCATGTAGACGGTCAGGGCGCGGTACCAGATCGCGCCGAGCTTGTCGCGGCCGATGCCGGTGAGCGTCGAGCCGTTGGACGTCGGGGAGTTGTAGGTGACGCCGTTGACGGTCTTCGTGCCGCTGCCCTCCGCGAGGAGGTAGGCGAAGTGGTTGGCGACGCCGGACGAGTAGTGGACGTCGAGGTTGCCGACCGAACTGCTCCAGTAGTCGGCGGAGTTGCCGTCCTTGCTCGGCTTGTCCATGTAGCGCAGGGCGTCCCGGCCGAAGCCGGAGCGGACGATCTTCTCGCCGATGAGGTAGTCACCGGTGTCGGAAGAGTTCCCGGCGTAGAACTCGACCAGGCTGCCGAAGATGTCGGAGGTCGCCTCGTTCAGGCCGCCCGACTCGCCCGAGTAGGTCAGCTTGGCCGTCTTGGAGGTCACGCCGTGGGACATCTCGTGGCCGGCCACGTCCAGGGCGACCAGCGGACCCAGCTGGGTGCCGTCACCGTCGCCGTAGGTCATGCAGAAGCAACTGTCGTCCCAGAAGGCGTTGTTGTAGCTGTTGCCGTAGTGGACGCGGTTGTAGGAGCCCTTGCCGTCGTTGCCGATGCCGTTGCGGCCGTGCACGTTCTTGTAGTAGTCCCAGGTCACGTCGGTGCCGTACTGGGCGTCGACGGCGGCCGTGGAGCGGTCCGCCGTGGCACCGGTGCCCCAGTGGTTGTCGGTGTCCGTGAAGAGGGTCGCGGGGGCGCGGCTGATGCAGATGCCGAAGATGCACAGGTCGGTCTTGTTGGCCGCGTCGCCGGTGTACGTGTTGCCGCGGGTCGGGTCCTTGAGCTGGTACGTCGATCCCGAGAGGGTCGTCTCGAGCGGGACCGTCCCGCCGTACAGGGACTTGCCGTCGCCCGTGGCGGTCTCGATGGTGTCCCAGGCGTCGATCTGGGCGCCGGTGCGCGCGTCGGTCAGCACCGCGCGGGCGACCGGGTTTCCGAGCGTGTCCAGGGCGACGACATCGGTCCGCCAGGCCAGCTTCGGAGCGCCGTGCAGCGCGTCGACGACCAGCTGCGGCTTGGCCTTCACCTGCTTCAGCGTCTCGCCGAGGTTGGCGGCGCGCAGGGCGTTCACGGCGACGTCGGCGGCCTTGGGAGCGGACACCTTCGGGGTGATGCTCGACAGCGAGATCGTCGCCCTCGTCGCCCGGTTCGCGCTGCGGTACGCCCCGTCGGGTGCCAGATGGACGACGAAGTCACCGCCCAGTACGGGCAGTTGGCGGTATGTGCGGTCGTAGCGGACGTGCTGCGTGCCGTCCTTGTCGACGACCACATCACGGACGGAGGTGACCTGTACGGAGGTGAGGCCGAGGGTCGCCGCGTAGTCGGCGAGTACCGCCGCCGCGTTGTCGAGCGCCGTCGCCCGGGTCGGCCTGTCCGCCGCGTCGGCGGCCGGGGAGAGTACAGCGGCCAGGAGCGTGGCCGTGGTGACGGCGATACCGGCGGTGGCGAGACGGGAACCTCGGACGTGCTGCCGTATCCGACTCATCAGTGTCTTCGGTCTCCTCGGAAAGGCGCCGTGGGGGCGCGTGTGGGGGTGGCCTGTGGGGTGCGTCTGTGGGTGGCCTGTGGAGGTGGCGCTGATGTCGTCCTGGCATTTAAGAGGCCCTGACATGTCATGTCCATAGCGCATGCGCAATGGACCGGTGAGGGGGCGGTGAGGGGAGAGAATCGTTTCCGTGAGCGCCCCGGAACTCCCCTTCTTCGTCTACGGCACCCTCCGCCCCGGCGAGGTCAACCACGGCCTCCTCCTGCGCGGTCGCACCCTCCGCGAGGAACCGGCCCGGCTGGCCGGGGCGGTGCTCTACCAGGGACCCGGCTATCCCTACGCGGTGGAGGAGCCGGGCGGGACGGTGGCCGGCGAACTCGTCACGCCCCTCCCCCGGGCATACGCGCGACTGCTCACCGAGCTCGACCGGCTGGAGGAGTACATGCCGGGCGACCCGCGCAACCTGTACGAGCGGGTCGAGCGCGAGGTGGCAGTGACAGCGACGGCGGCAGCAGCCGCAGCCGCAATGGGTGGAGATGGGGAGAGAGATGGGGAGGAGGAGGGAGATGCGGAGGGAGCGGTCCTTCGGGGTGGGGGGCCTGTCGTACGCGCCTGGGTGTACGTCGCCGCACCCGCCGTCGCCGACCGTCTGCGGGCCCGG
This sequence comes from Streptomyces sp. NPDC058295, assembly GCF_042880655.1. Lineage (NCBI taxonomy): Bacteria > Bacillati > Actinomycetota > Actinomycetes > Kitasatosporales > Streptomycetaceae > Streptomyces > Streptomyces sp. NPDC058295. The sequence goes on along the minus strand of NZ_JBHVYO010000012.1, from coordinate 195,183 downwards.
GGCAAGCTGATCGAGAGCGGGGACTGGCTCACCCGGCGGTGACCTCACCCGACCTCACGACGGTGACCTCATCCGACCCCATGGCGGTGACCTCACCCCGCCATGCGGCAGCCGTCGGTCCGTACCGGCGCGGCCACCCACCAGCGGCGGTCACCCGTTCACCCGCCCTGTGCGCGCTTTTCCGTGCCAGGCCCTCCGCACGCCGGTGACCTGGTGAAACCTCGCCCCGGGCCACCCGACCGCGCGCACATCTGACACCCATTCATCCCATTCCTGACGCTCCCTCAGGAAGCGCGCTCGCCGCGCTGCGACTTACCTCGGAGGGGCAGGGAGACTCGAAGAGCTCGAAGGAGCACACCGATGCGACGCACCGCCCGTCGTACCGCACGTCGTGCCGCGCAAGTGCTGACCGGTACCGCGCTCACCGTCATCGCCACGGCCGGGTTCGCCGCACCCGCTCACGGCGCCGGCGCCGGCGCCGATGCCGGCGTCAGTGCCCGTGCCGGTTCCGGTACCCGTGCCGGGAGTCTGGAGGTGTATCCCTCCACCGCGGTGCCGGGCGGGCGGGTCTCGGTGAACACGGCGGCGTGCGGGGACGGCGGAGCGGCGACGGGCGACGCCGGGGCGGTGGGTGCCGGCCGCTTCCCGCTGGCGCCCAGCGCGCACGACGGCGAGGCGATCGGACAGTTCCGGGTGCCGCCGAGCGCGCAGCCGGGAACGTACGAGATCGTCGCGGAGTGCGCCGCGGGCGGGCGGCGCGTCACCGGGGACCTGGTGGTCGTGCTGGCCTCCGACCGGCAGCCGGTGCATCCGCGAGGAAGTGTGAAGACGGGGGTCGGCGGCGCACTGGGCCCCGACCCCGTACAGACCGCGGCCGGTGTGGCGGCTCTCGCCGTCGCCGCCGCGGGCGGTACCTGGCTCCTGCATCGCCGGGCGAGAGGCGACGGGATCTGACGGACACCCTCCGCTGTCCGTCCGCCGGTACCGCATGTCCCCTCCCCCTCCGGGTCCGACGCCCCTCGCGGCCCGGAGGGGGAACGGGGTTCCCCTGACCGCGAAATTCACGGAAAGCGTCCGCGCGAAGAGTCACGCAGAAGGGTCCTGGGATGCGCAGGGTCGGCAACACCGCCATAGCGGCCGTCACCGTCATCGCTCTCGGCGGCGGCGCGTGGCTGCTGCACAGCGGCGCCGAGACGCACGGTCCGCCGCAGCCGTCCGCGGCCCAGGCCCACTCGGCCGGCCCGGACGTACGGGCCCGGTCCGCCCCGGCGCTGCCGCCCTCCCCGCCCGACCGCGTCCGCATTCCCGCGATCCAGGTGGACGCCCCGCTGACGGGCCTCGCGCTCACCCCGTCGGGCAGCCTCGACGTCCCGCCCGCCGAGAAGGAGAACCTGGCCGGCTGGTACGAGGCCGGGACCACTCCCGGCGAGACGGGCACCGCGATCGTCGCCGGCCATGTCGACAACGCCGACGGTCCCGCCGTCTTCTACGACCTGGGCGCCCTGCGCAAGGGCAGTGCCATCGAGGTGGACCGGCGCGACGGAAGCGTCGCGGTGTTCACCGTGGACGCCGTCGAGGTCTACCAGGCACACGACTTCCCCGACGAGAAGGTGTACGGGGCGGCCGGCAGGCCGGAGCTGCGGGTGATCACCTGCGGTGGGGGCTATACGAAGTCGACCGGCTACCAGGGGAACGTCGTCGTCTTCGCGCACCTCACGTCCTCGCACGCGTGACCGGGCGGCTGCCTCGCGCGTGACCGGGAGTGTCCGGGCCCGGGCCCGGGCCCGGGTGGGGTGTGCGGGGCGCAGCCCTCACACCACCGCCCCTGCCCCGCTGAGGGCAGCGTTCCTCGCGGGAAACAACGGTGATGCGGTCGGGTAACGTCGACAACGCACGCTCCTGGACATGACCTCGAATTCGCGTGTGGTGGTGATCGGCGCCGGCCTCGCGGGCGTACGACTCGCCCGCCGGCTCGGCGAGCTGGGCACGCCCGCGCTGCTGATCGGCGAGGAGGAGCACCGGCCCTACAACCGGGTCCTGCTCGCCGAGGTGCTGGCCGGCCGGTACGCCCCCGAGGTGATCGCGCTGCCCGCGCCCGCCGGACTGGTCCGGGGCCGGGTCACCGGCATCGACCGCGACCGGCGCACCGTGGCCTGCGCGGACGGCTCGGAGATCGCATACGACACCCTGGTCCTGGCCACCGGCTCCAACCCGGTGCTGCCGCCCCTGCGCGGTCTGTTCACCCCCGACCACGTCCTGCCGGAGGGCGTCCACGCCTTCCGCACCATGGACGACTGCCTCGGCCTGTCGAAGGCGGTACGGCCGGGCGTACGGGCGGTCGTCATCGGCGGCGGGCTCCTCGGGGTCTCCGCGGCCCGTGCGCTCGCGGTACGCGGCGCCCAGGTCGTCCTCGCCCAGCAGGCCGAGCGGCTCATGGAACGCCAGCTCGACCCGAACGCGTCCAAGCTGGTGCTCCGGCACCTGAGGGACCTCGGCGTCGAGGTCCACACCGAGTGCCGGGTCCGCGACGTGCGCTGCGTCGGCGGTGCCGTCCGCTCGGTGGAGATGGCCGACGGGTACGCCCTCGACGCCGACCTGGTGGTGCTGGCCTGCGGGGTCTCCCCGCGCGCCGGACTCGCCAAGGCGGCGGGGCTCGCCGTCCACAAGGGAATCCTGGTCGACGACGAACTCCGCACGTCCGACCCGTACATCCGGGCGATCGGCGACTGCGCACAGCACGACGGAAACGTGTACGGACTGGCCGCACCCGCGCTGGAACAGGCGGACGTCCTCGCCGAGTCGCTCGCCGGAGACACGGGCTCCCGGTACGCCGGCACCCGCGCCCTCACCCGGCTCACCCTCGCCGGGCACAGCGCCTTCGACCTCGCCGCGTTCGGCGAGACGGAGCCGCGCCCCGGCGACGACGTCGTGCAGCTCGCCGACGCCACCCGGGGCACCTACCGCAAGGTCGTCGTCCGCGACGACCGCCTGGTCGGCGGGGTCCTCGTCGGCGAACTCGGCACCGTCGGCGCGCTGGCGCGCGCCTGGGAGGGAGCAGAGCCGCTCCCCTCCGACGGCGGACCCCTGCTCCACCTGCTCACCAACGACGGAGGCTCCTGATGACCGCCACCCCCGGGGGCACCCCCACGATCGTGCTCGTCGGCCATGGCATGGTCGGCCAGCGCTTCCTCGAAGCGCTCGCCGAGCGCGGCCTGACCGCCACGCACCGCGTGGTCGTGCTCTGCGAGGAGCCGCGTCCCGCGTACGACCGCGTGCAGCTCACCTCGTACTTCTCGGGCAAGACGCCCGAGGACCTGTCGATGACCGACATGCGGTTCATCGCCGACCACGGCATCGAGCTGTACGTCGGCGACCCCGCGGAGACCGTCGACCGCGAGGCCCGCAAGGTGACCGCCCGCTCGGGACTGACGGTCGACTACGACATCCTCGTCCTGGCCACCGGCTCCTACCCCTTCGTGCCGCCCGTCCCGAACAAGGACGCCAAGGGCTGCTTCGTCTACCGCACCATCGAGGACCTCCTCGCGATAGAGGAGTACGCCAGGACACGGACGACGGGTGCGGTCGTCGGCGGCGGCCTGCTCGGACTCGAAGCGGCCGGCGCGCTGAAGGGCCTCGGGCTCACCTCCCACATCGTGGAGTTCGCGCCCCGCCTGATGCCGGTCCAGGTCGACGAGGGCGGTGGCGCCGCGCTGCTGCGCACCATCGAGGACATGGGCCTGTCCGTCCACACGGGCGTCGGCACCCAGGAGATCGTCGTCGACGAGTCCGGCGCCGTCACCGGTATGAAGCTCTCCGACGGCTCCGAACTCGCCACCGACCTGGTGGTGTTCAGCGCCGGTGTCCGCCCCCGCGACCAGCTGGCCCGCGAGTCCGGCCTCACGGTCGGCGAGCGTGGCGGCATCGCCGTCGACGAGCAGTGCCGCACGCTCAACGACCCGCACGTGTTCGCGATCGGCGAGTGCGCGCTGGCCGCCGACGGCCGGGTGTACGGCCTGGTGGCCCCCGGCTACGAGCAGGCCATCACGGTCGCCGCGACCATCGCCGCCGACGAGTCCGAGCAGCTGACCTTCACCGGTGCCGACCTCTCCACCAAGCTGAAGCTGCTCGGGGTGGACGTGGCGTCCTTCGGTGACGCGCACGGCACCGCCGAGGACTGCCTCGACGTCGTCTACTCCGACTCCCGCTCGGGCCTGTACAAGAAGCTGGTCATCGGCCGCGACGGCACGCTGCTCGGCGGCATCCTGGTCGGCGACGCGGAGGCCTACGGCACCCTGCGCGCCTTCACCGGGTCGGTACCGCCCGTCGCCCCCGAGTCGCTGGTCCTGCCGGCCGGTGCCGGGGAGGCCGTCCAGCTCGGCCCGTCCGCGCTGCCGGACGAGGCGATCGTCTGCTCCTGCCACAACGTGTCGAAGGGCACGATCCGCGGCGCGGTGACGGAGCACTCCTGCACCACCGTGCCCGAGGTGAAGAAGTGCACCAAGGCCGGTACCGGCTGCGGCAGCTGCGTCAAGGTGCTCGGCCAGTTGGTCACCGCCGAGCTGGAGGCGAGCGGCGTCGAGGTCGACAAGGGCCTGTGCGGCTGCTTCGGCCAGACCCGCGAGGAGCTGTACGAGATCGTCCTCGCCCTGCGCATCAACACCTACCAGGACCTCCTCGACCGCTACGGCCGGGACGGCGCCCGGGGCGGCGACGGTTGCGAGGTCTGCAAGCCGACCGTCGGCTCGATCATCGCCTCCCTCGCCCCGACGATCGGCGCGAGCGGCTATGTCCTGGACGGCGAGCAGGCGGCCCTGCAGGACAGCAACGACCACTTCCTCGCCAACCTCCAGAAGAACGGCTCCTACTCGGTCGTCCCGCGCATCCCCGGCGGTGAGATCACCCCCGAGGGCCTGATCGTGATCGGTGAGATCGCCCGCGACTTCGGCCTCTACACGAAGATCACCGGCGGTCAGCGGATCGACATGTTCGGCGCCCGGGTGGAGCAGCTCCCGCTGATCTGGACCCGGCTGGTGGACGCCGGCTTCGAGTCCGGTCACGCCTACGGCAAGTCGCTGCGCACGGTGAAGTCCTGCGTCGGCCAGACCTGGTGCCGCTACGGCGTCCAGGACTCCGTCCGCATGGCGATCGACCTGGAGCTGCGCTACCGGGGGCTGCGCTCCCCGCACAAGCTCAAGTCGGCGGTGTCGGGCTGCGCCCGCGAGTGCGCCGAGGCCCAGTCGAAGGACTTCGGCATCATCGCCACCTCCAACGGCTGGAACCTCTACGTCGGCGGCAACGGCGGCGCCACCCCGCGCCACGCCGACCTGCTCGCCCAGGACCTCACCGACACCGAACTGGTGCGCCTCATCGACCGGTTCCTGATGTTCTACATCCGCACCGCCGACCGCCTGGAGCGCACCTCGACCTGGCTGGACCGGATCCCCGGCGGGCTGGACCACGTACGGGACGTGGTGGTGGAGGACTCGCTCGGCATCTGCGAGGAGCTGGAGTCCCTGATGACCGACCACGTCGCGCACTACGCCGACGAGTGGGCGACCACCATCAACGACCCGGAGAAGCTCGCCCGGTTCGTGTCCTTCGTCAACGCGCCCGACACCCCCGACCCGGTCGTCGGCTTCGTGCCGGAGCGCGACCAGATCAAGCCCGACCTGCCGTTGCTGTCCATCGGCCACCGTCCCCTGGAAGGGAGCGCCCAGCGATGACCCTGGCACTCGAGACGACCGACCTCAAGGTCCAACTGCGGCTGGAGGACCAGTGGTTCACGGTCTGTGACCTCAGCCAGCTGATCCCCGGCCGCGGTGTGGCCGCCCTGCTGCCCGACGGCCGCCAGGTCGCCCTGTTCCGGGACCGGGCGGGTGAGCTGTACGCCGTCGACAACCGCGATCCGTTCGGCGGCGCGGCGGTCCTCTCCCGCGGTCTGACCGGTACCCACGAGGGCCGCACGTTCGTCGCATCCCCGCTGCTCAAGCAGCGTTTCGACCTGCTGAGCGGGGAGTGCCTGGACGACGACGCGGTGCGCATCGTCACCTACGAGGTGCGCACGGCCTGACGGCCGCCCGTCCCGCCGCCTACCGCCGGACCGGTGTCGTGGACTGGAGGCGTCTGGCCGGACGCTGGGCGGGGATGCCGGTGCTCGCACCGCCGACCGCGCCCGCGCCGCCGCCGGTGTTCCCGGCGCCGCCGGGCCGGGCCGGCACCGGGAGCCGGACCACCGCGTCGAGGCCGCCGCGCGGCGCGGGCCGCAGGACCACCTCGCCACCGCTCGCGTGGGCGAGGCGCTGCACCAGGGCGAGGCCCAGACCGGTGCCGCCCTTGGGGGCGTCCGGGGCGCGCCAGAAGCGGTCGAAGGCTCGCCGGCGCTGCTCCTCGGTCATACCGGGGCCCTCGTCCATGACGTGCAGCTCGACCCAGCCCGGACCGGCCGGGCGGTGCGGATGCCGATGCGGGTGGCGGTGCGCGAAGCGACGCTCGTGGGGCGTGTGGAGGCGCGGGTCGACGGAGACCGTGGAGCCCGGGGGCGCCACCCGCAGGGCGTTGGAGAGCAGGTTGTCGATGATCTGCTCCACGGCCCCGGGCAGCGCCAGCGCCTCGCCCGCGTAGTCCCCCGCCAGCGCCAGCCACACGCCGTGCTGCTCGAACAGCGGCGCCCAGGCGCGGTGCCGCTCCGCGCACACCGTGCCCAGGTCGACCCGCTCCCGTTCGACGGCGCTCTCGTCGAGCCGGGCCATCGCGAGCAGCCCCTCGACCATCCGGGCCAGCCGGTCGGTCTCGGTCAGCGCGGCGGTGAGCGAGCCCCGCGCGTTCTGGGCGATGTCGTTCTCCAGGTTCTCCAGCCGCAGCCGCAGCGCCGCGAGGGGCGTCTTCAGCTGGTGCGAGGCCTCACCGGCGAAGGCCCGCTGGGAGGCCAGCAGGTGTTCCAGGCGGGCGGCGGTCCGGTTGAAGGTCGCGGCGAGACTGCGGACCTCCGGCGGCCCGTTGGTGATCGCCACCGGGACGGCGGTGCCGCCCATCGCCAACTCATGGGTGGCGTGCTCCAGTTCACGGATCGGGCGGCCGGTCCAGCGGGCGATGACGAACCCCAGCGCGGCCACCGCGGTGAGCGCCGCCAGTCCACCCAGGGCCAGCAACAGCCACACGTGGTGCACCCGTTCGGACACCATCCGGGTCGGCACGGTGATCCGGACGGCGCCCTGCTCCTCGACGCCGTGGCGTACCGGGGTGGCCACCGCGAGGTACTGCACTCCGCCGATGGTGGAGGTGCGCACGTCGGCCGTCGCGGTACCACGCAGGGCGGCGGCGATGCCCGGCCAGGAGGCGAGGCCGCCCTCCTCCCGCTCGGTGAGCGGATGCGAGGAGGCCAGCAGGGTGCCGCTCCCGTCGACGATCAGCACCTTGCCGCCGATGCGTTCGGCGCAGTGCGCGGCCCGCTCGGGCAGGTCCTGCGCCGCCCGGCCCGCCGAGATGGACAGCGAGGCGAACGCGGAGACCGACTCCGCCTCGTCCGTCGCCGCGTTGATCACCCGCTCCCGCTCACCGCGCGAGTACACGAAGCCCAGCGGGATTTCCAGGCAGAGCAGGACCAGGGCGGCGAGCGTGAGATAGCTGAGCAGCAGCCGACGGGTCATCGGTAGGCCGCCGAGTGCTGGTCGTAGGCGTGCGGCTCGTACGCGTGCGGTTCGTACGCGTGTGGTTCGTACGCGTGTGGTTCGTGGGCCGACGGCTCGTGGGCGCCCTGGGGATGGGCGAGCTGGGGGTGAGCCGGCCGGGCGAAGGGCGGTGGGGCGGCAGTCGGTGGGGCGGGAGCCGGTGGTTCGTACGGCTGTCGCGCGCTCGGGGACGAGGTGTGCACCGCCAGCCGGAAACCCACTCCGCGCAGTGTCTGGATCCAGGCCGGGTTGCCCAACTTCCTGCGCAGGGTGGCTACATGGACGTCCAGCGTCTTGGTCGGCCCCTGGTAGTGCGGGTCCCACACCCGGTCGAGGATCTGCTGGCGTGAGTACACGGCCCCCGGATCCTCGGTGAGCAGCGCGAGCAGCTCGAACTCCTTGGGCGTCAGGGCCACCGCCTCCTCCCCCACCCACACCTGCCGGGTCCGCCGGTCGACGACCAGGGGACCGGCGGCGGCTGCGACGGAGGCCCGGGCGGCTGCCGTGCCGGCGGCTGTGGCGGCGGCTGCGTCAGTGCCCGTCGCGGCGCCCTCGAACGCCTCGAACGCCTCGTAGGCTCCGGTCGTCCCGAATGCCCCGCCCGTGCCGCACGCGCTGGTCGTTTCGGACGTCGGGGAGGCGAGAGGGGCTGCGGACGCCGGCGCGAAGGACTCCCCGCCGACCGGCTCGTGTCCCGTGAACTCCCGCTCGGCCAGGCCTCGGTGCGTCCGCCGGGTCACCGCGCGCACCCGCGCCACGAGCTCACGCATGCTGAACGGCTTCGCCAGGTAGTCGTCGGCGCCCAGCTCCAGACCCAGCACCCGGTCGGCCTCCTCCCCCCGGGCACTGAGGATGATGATGGGGACGTCGGAGTTCTGCCGGATGCCCCGGCAGACGTCGATGCCGTCGATGTCGGGCAACCCCAGGTCGAGCAGGACGACATCGCCGTACGGCCCCCTCAACCCCTCGCCGCCGGTACCGACGTGACGCACCGCCAGCCCGAAGTTCGCGAGGCCCTCGACGAGCGGTTCGGCGATCGTCCGGTCGTCCTCGATGAGCAGGACTCGTACACCCATGCGTTCCCGTCTCTCCTGTGCACCGAATTCACGTGTTCCGTGGATCCGTCACGCTACAAGAACGGTCAGGAAAACGCCTCAGATCTCCCGGACAATGTGAGCAGCGGCTCAACTCCGGACGAAATCTGTCCCATTCTTGTCGGCGGTTTAGTGTTCCTCTAACCTTCGCCTGGCATTGACTCCTCTACGGTGATGAGGAACTGGTCAGACCCCCATTCCGACCAGCTCTGACCTGGGAGGATCCGTGAAGGCACTGCTGGACCGCGCCCGCTCATTCAAACGGCGGGTCGACTTCGAAAGCGGCGAATACCGGCGACTGGCCGAGGGCCAATATCCCGAGGCATTGTTCATCACCTGCTCGGACTCACGGGTGATACCCGCACTGATCACGGGCGCGCGGCCCGGTGAGATATTCGAGCTGCGAAACGCGGGAAATATCGTTCCGCCGCACGGCCGGCCGGGCGCCTCCGGCGAGGTGGCCACCATCGAGTACGCACTGGAGGTGCTCGGCGTTCAGGACATCGTGGTGTGCGGCCACTCCCACTGCGGTGCGATGGGCGCCCTCAAGTCCGGCGACGACCTGTCCGCCCTTCCCGGGGTGGACGCCTGGCTCCAACTGGCCCGCCCCAGGCTGGCGCCGGTCCTGGACGGCGACGTCGAGGACCCGTCGATGCCGGACGTCGCCCAGCTGAACGTCGTCAACCAGCTCGCGGTGCTGCGCAGTCACCCGGCGACGCATCGGCGTCTCGACGCCGGGCAACTGCGCCTGCACGGCTGGTACTACGAGGTGCACACCGGGCAGGTGCACGAGCTGGACGAGGACGGCCTGTTCCGGGTGCACGCGGCATGAGCGGCGCACACGCCAGGCACGCCCGGGGCCGGGGCGCGGGCACGGGTACCGCCCCGGGCGCGGAGTGGGACCCGGGCGCCGACCGGGACACCGGCACGGACCGGGGAGCGGGCGCGGACTGGAGCTCCGGGGACAGCGACGGAAGGGGCCGCACGTTCGGGGAGGCGGCCGGGCTGACCGGTCCGCCGCCCCGGCCGGCGCCACCGCCGCGGCCCATGTCCCCTCCGACGCCCACGCGCCCGCCCACGCCGACGCCCACGCCCACGCCGGCACCGGCACCGGCACCGGCACCGGCACCGACGATCGGGTGGGACACCACCGCGAGAGTCGCCTCGAAGAACACGGCGAAGGCCGCCTCGATGGGCACGGCGAAGGCCGCCCCCATGGGCACGGCGATGGGCACGGCGATGGCCGCCCTGAAAGCGGCTGCGCCGAAGGGGGACCTGGCCACCGAGATCACCGCCTCCCTCGTCGTCTTCCTGGTCGCGCTCCCGCTGTGCATCGGCGTGGCCGTCGCCTCGGGTGTCTCCCCCGAGCTGGGCATCATCTCGGGCGTCATCGGCGGCCTGGTGGTGGGCGCGGCACGCGGCAGCACGCTTCAGGTGAGCGGCCCGGCCGCCGGTCTCGCCGCGCTGGTCGCGGAGACCGTGCTGGAGTACGGCGTGGCGATGCTCGGCGTGATCGTGCTCTTCTCGGGCCTCCTTCAGATCGTCCTCGGCCTGGTGAAACTGGGCCGGTTCTTCCAGGCGATCTCGCTCGCCGTCGTCCAGGGCATGCTCGCGGGCATCGGCCTGCCGCTGATGTTCAGCCAGGCGTACCCGGTGGCGGACGCGAAGGCCCCCGGTACCCCGCTGGAGAACATGGCCGGCGTCCCCGGCCTGCTCGCGGACACGGTCGCCGATCCGCAGGCGATGATCGCCGCCGGGCTCGGCATCGTCACGGTCGTCCTGAGCTTCCTGTGGAAGAAGGCGCCGGGCCCGGTCAAGAAGGTGCCGGCGGCCCTGGTCGCGGTGGGCATCGGCGTCACGGTGGCCGCGCTGCCCGGCGTCGACGTCAAGACGCTCCAGGTGGGCAATCTGCTGGCCGCCGTCGACGTGCCGGGGGCAGAGCAGTTCGCGGGTCTGGCGGACGCCGGGATCATCACCGCGATCCTGACCTTCACCGTGATCGCCTCGGCGGAGTCGCTGTTCACGGCGGCCGCGGTGGACCGTATGCACGACGGTCCGCGCACCCGCTACAACCCCGAGCTGATCGCGCAGGGCGCCGGCAACACGCTCGCGGGACTCCTCGGCGCCCTGCCCATCACGGCGGTGGTGGCCCGTAGTTCGGCGAACGTCCAGGCGGGCGCCAAGACCCGGCTCTCCCGCACCCTGCACGGTCTGTGGCTGCTGGCGTTCGCGCTGCTGCTCCCCCAGGTGCTGGCCCTGATCCCGATCTCGGTCCTGGCGGGCGTACTCGTGCACAGCGGCTGGAAGCTCTTCGCTCCCGACGAGTTCCCGAAGATGTGGCGGCAGGACCGGGGCGAGTTCGCCGTCATGACGCTCACCACCCTGGTCATCGTGGCGACGGCGCTTCTGGAGGGCGTCCTGATCGGTCTCGCGGCGGGCATCGTGCTGGCCGCGGTGCGCATGTCCCAGACGGTCATCCGGCAGCACACCGAGGACGACACCGCGAAGGTGGTGATGGCCGGCAACGCGACCTTCCTGCGACTGCCCCAGGTCATCGAGGCCCTGGAGTCCGCCGCCGAGGCCGGCAAACCCCGCATCCGGCTCGACCTCACCGGCGTGACCCACCTCGACCACGCCTGCCGCAGCCAGGTGGAGGAGTTCACCGCCCAGCAACGCGGCAAGGGCCTGCGGGTGGAACTGCTGATGCCGGGCCCGGCGCGACGGCCGCCCGCGGAGGAGGAAGCGACGCCGGTGGCCGGCGGCCCCCAGCTCTCCGATCGCCAGCCCTCCGAGCCGCTGCCCCGCCGCCGGACGGCCCCCACGCCCGCCACCGTCTCCGCCGCCTCCGGATCCGCTCCCGGCCCCACCGCAGAGTGGTTCTACCTGGACACCACCCCGATGCCGGAGGACTTCGCACAGCGGTACGCGGAGGAGTACGCCCCGGGATACGCGGAGGGACATGCGGGGGGATACGCGGGGGATCATCCGCAGGGGTACTCGGAGGGGTACGCGGACGAGTACACCTCCGGGTTCGCGCGGGAGCAGGCGTAGTCGCCGGAGCGGGCATGAGCCCGAGCCGGGGCAGGGGCACGACCATGGGCGCGGGCACGACCATGGGCGCGGGCACGGGCACGGGCAACGGGCCGCCCACGGCGCTGCCGGTCACCCATCTCGCATCTCCCCGTTACGACATGTCCACGACATAGCTACCCTGCGGTTCTAGCGTTCGGCAGCGCACGGCCCTGAACGACCCCGTCGCCGGGACCGGCGTACGGGCCGGTTCACCACACCACCCCTGGGAGTGAGCGTGGAACGTCGTACCTTCCTGCGTGCGGCCGCGATCGGTGGCTCCTCCGCCGTACTCGGCGGAACCCTCTGGCGAGGCGCCGCCTACGCCGCCCCGGCCCAGCCCGGCACGGGCCCGTACGGGGCGCTCGGCGCGGCCGACGCCAACGGCATCCGGCTCCCGGGCGGTTTCACCAGCCGGGTGATCGCCCGCTCCGGCCAGACGGTGTCCGGGACCTCGTACTCCTGGCACAACGCCCCCGACGGCGGCGCCTGTTACGCGGACGGCACGGGCTGGATCTACGTCTCCAACTCGGAGATCAACCCGTCGGGCGGCGCGAGCGCGGTGAAGTTCTCGGCGACCGGGACGATCACGGCCGCGTACCGCATCCTCTCCGCCACCCGCCAGAACTGCGCGGGCGGCAAGACCCCGTGGAACACCTGGCTGTCCTGCGAGGAGGTCGATCGCGGGTACGTCTACGAGACCGACCCCTGGGGCACGAAGGCCGCGGTCCGCCGGGACGCGATGGGCCGGTTCAAGCACGAGGCGGCCGCCGCCGACCCGGTCCGCAAGGTGCTCTACCTGACCGAGGACGTGACCGACGGCTGCTTCTACCGGTTCCGGCCGACGAGCTGGGGCGACCTGTCCTCGGGGACCCTGGAGGTCCTGGTGGCCGGCACGGCCACGAGCGGCCCCGTGACCTGGTCCGCGGTGCCCGACCCGACCGGCGCCACCGCCACCCGCAACCAGGTCTCCGGCGCCAAGCGCTTCAACGGCGGCGAGGGCTGCTACTACGCCGACGACACCTGCTGGTTCACGACGAAGGGCGACAACCGGGTCTGGCAGTACAACGCGGCCGCCCAGACGATCGAACTCGCCTACGACGACTCGCTGGTGACCTCCGGCACGGCGCCCCTCACCGGAGTGGACAACGTCACGGGCTCCGCCTCCGGTGACCTGTTCGTGGCGGAGGACGGCGGCAACCTGGAGATCTGCCTCATCACCCCCGACGACGTGGTCGCGCCCTTCCTGCGCGTCGACGGCCAGTCGGCCTCCGAGATCACGGGCCCCGCCTTCTCCCCGGACGGCACCCGTCTGTACTTCTCCAGCCAGCGCGGGACGAGCGGCAGTTCGTCGGGCGGCATCACCTACGAGGTGAAGGGGCCGTTCCGGACCTAGGGACGCCCGGTCAGGCACTTCGGCCTGCGGGCCCGGATCGACAGGAACTCGACAGCGGAACGGAGGAACACGGTCGGGCGGCGGCTCGTTACTCGCCAACGAAGTCCACAGCGGAAGCAGAGCCACGCCCGGTGTGGCCACAGTTGCCAGTGTTACGCCGTTCGCCGCCCGCACCCCACTCACGGAGGCACGTAACCATGACCCCCGCTCCCCCGCCCGCCCCCACCCCGTCCCGCCGCACCATCCTTGGCGGCGCGGCCCTGGCCGCCCTCGCCGTGACGGCCACGGCGGCCCCCGCCGCGACCGCGACCCCATCCCCGTCCGGTGCCGCCAAGTCCCGTACCGGCGAGGCTGATTGGCCGACCGAGTACTCCCTTCCCGACGGCTGGCTCCCGGAGGGCATCGCCATCGGCAGCAAGCCGTACGCCTACCAGGGCTCCCGCGCCGACGGCGGTGTCCTCCGCACCGACCTGCGCACCGGCGAGAGCACGGTCCTCTACGCGGGCGGCACCGGCCAGGTGTCGGTCGGCCTGAAGCTCGACCACGACGGCCTGCTGTACGTGGCGGGCAGCACGGGAGTGGCTCGCGTGATCGACTCCCGCACCGGCGCACTGGTGACGACCCACCAACTCACCCCGATGACAGGCCACTTCATCAACGACGTGACCCTGCTGGGCGACCGGGCCTGGTTCACCGACTCACGGGACGCCGTGCTGTACGGCGTCCCGCGCGGCCGGAGCGACGGCGGGATCCGCGCCCTTCCGCTCACCGGCGACTGGGTCCAGCTCCCCGACGTGAACAACGCCAACGGGATCGTCGGCACACCGGACGGCCGGGGTCTGATCGTCGTCAAGAGCACACCCGGCGAGCTGTACCACGTGAACCTCAGGACCGGTCACGCCACGAGGATCACGCTGGTCGGCGCGTCGGACGTGGCGAACGGCGACGGTCTCTACCGCATCGGCCGCACGCTGTACGTGGTCCAGAACCGCCTGAACCTGATCAGCGTCTGGTCCCTGGACCGCACGGCGACCACCGCCACGCTCACTCGCACGATCACCGACCCCCGCTTCGACGTCCCCACCACGGCCGCCCGCTACGGTGACCGCCTCTACCTGGTCAACGCGCGCTTCACCAGCCCGCAGCTCCCGGAGACGACGTTCACGGCGGTAGCGGTGTCGATCTGACGAGCCGTCCGGCCCGCCGAGGAGGGGGCGGGGAGGGGCCGGGGAGGGGCGGTACTCGACGAGCGCGGGTGCCGCCCCGGTCGATGCGCACAGAAAAGTCACAGAACAGCCACGTCTCCCACACCGCACGTAAAACGGCCATACCGTCGTCCCCTCACACCACACCACAGCCCGGGGGACGCACATGAGCAACCCGTACACCACCGCACCCACCCAGAACCCCGCTCCCCGCTGGGCCAGGAAGAGATACGTCCTGCCCGCCCTCGCCCTGGCCCTGTTCCTCGGCATGGGCATCGGCGGAGCCGACGGCGACACGACGACCGAGGCGAAGCCGACGTCCGCCGAGCCGCAGCCCACAGTGACCGTGACGGCCACGACGACGGAGACCGCCGTCCCCGAACCGGCGGGCACGGTGACCGCCACGGCGACGGAGACCGTGAAGGTGACGAAGACGGTCACCGCGAAAGCGAAGGCGGCGACGAACGAGGACGCTCCGGAAGCCGGCACAGCCGACGACGCCGACGGCCCAGCCGACTCCTCAAGCGTCTACTACGACAACTGCACGGCCGCCCGCGCGGCCGGCGCCGCTCCGGTCCGGGTGGGCGACCCGGGCTACGGCCGCCACCTGGACCGCGACGGTGACGGCGTCGGCTGCGAATGAGGAACGCGGCACCCCGCCGGTAGTTTGCCGAACCGGCAACACAACTCGCGACGTACCCGCCCGGACCGCATGCTCGTCCTCGTCCTCGGAACGATCTCGAGTCATGGAGGGTCGATGTCCCAGCAGACCGCAAACGACGCGAAACACCGGCTGGTCCCCGCGCCCGCGGGCCGTGTCCACGTGGTGGAACAGGGCGAGGGCCCGCTGGTCCTGCTCGTGCACGGATTCCCCGAATCCTGGTACTCCTGGCGTCACCAGTTGCCGGCGCTGGCCGAGGCCGGGTACCGCGCGGCCGCCATCGACGTCCGCGGCTACGGCCGCTCCTCCAAACCCCGTGCCACGGACGCCTACCGCATGCGGGAACTGGTGGAGGACAACGCCGCGGTCGTCCACGCCCTGGGCGAGGAGTCGGCGACGATCGTCGGCCACGACTGGGGCGCGACGATCGCGGCCCACTCCGCCCTCCTGCGCCCGGACGTCTTCCACGCGGTGGGTCTGCTGAGCGTCCCCTACACCCCACCGGGCGGCCCGATGCCGAGCGAAGTCTTCGCACAGATGGGCGCGACGGGTGCGGCGGATACTGCGGGTGAGGCGGAGGAGTTCTACGTCTCCTACTTCCAGGAGCCCGGCCGCGCCGAGGCGGAGATCGAGCCCGACGTACGCGGTTGGCTCGCGGGCTTCTACGCCGCCCTGTCCGCGGACACGATGCCGGCGGCGGGCTCCCCCGACCCCCACTTCGTCACCCGGGACGGAAAGCTCCGTGACCGCTTCCCCGCCGACGGACTCCCCTCCTGGCTCACCGAGGCGAATCTCGACGTCTACGCGGCGGAGTTCGAGCGGACCGGCCTGACCGGCGCCCTGAACCGCTACCGCACCATGGACCGCGACTGGGCGGACCTGGCGCCCTTCAACGGCGCCCCGATCACCCAGCCGTCCCTGTTCATCGGCGGCGCCCTCGACGCCTCCACGACCTGGCTGGCCGCCGCGATCGAAGCATTCCCCACGACCCTGCCCGGCCTCTCCTCGTCCCACATCCTCGAAGACTGCGGCCACTGGCTCCAGCAGGAACAGCCCAAGGAAACCAACCACCTCCTGACCACCTGGCTCTCCACCCTCCCGACACCCTGACCCCCGCACAACAACAAGGGGCGCCACCCTCACCCAGAGTGCCGCCCCCACTCACATCCCCTCACCGACCATCAGTCACGCCGAATCAACTCGGGGTCGATACGCCGGCCGATCAGCGGCAGGGACCCGACGGCGGCGACCGCCATAACACCGAGCGCGCAAGCCAACAGCAGCGGCAGCCCTGCCCCGTCCCAGAAAACCTCGCCACCGCCGGTGACCAGATAGCTGGACTCGGCCGCCTTCCCGGCAACGACCGCCAACACCAGGCCCACTGCCAACGGCAACACGACTTGCGCCACCTGCACAGCCCGCAACGTACGGGGCCTGGCGCCAAGCAGAGACAGTGCGGTCACCTGAGGCCGACGTTCGACGGCGCGGTCGGTGGCAGCCACCAGGTAAGCGGCTACACCGATGACGAGGCCTAGAACCATGCCCATACCGAGAATCGTCTTGACGACGGTGATCTGTTGGAGAGCGGTGACTACGACGCCGGGAGTATCGACGTGGGCGGTGGGATCGACTCCGCCAATGTCATCAAGTACGGACCGGACGGTGGTGGGTTCTGAACTGCTAAGCAGAACAAGCGTGGCATCCTCGGGACGGTATCCCGCAGGAAAGAAGGAGGGCGGGATGAGCACATCGCCGCTACTGGCAATGGGAATTGCCGCGCGGTCACGGTATCGAATCGCCTCCTTCGGTACCCGAATCTTCACAACCTGACGTCCATCACCTTGGCCATCGAGATGAAATGGGTAGATCGCTCCGGGCCTACTTTCATCGTCGTATGGCTGCTCCGGGAGCAGCAATCGCGCGGGACGGCCGTCCACACATCCCCTCGTCAAGGGGGCCACCTTGTGCAGTTGAGCGCACGTGGCAATCAGAATTCCGATGGAGGGTTGCCATTCTTCTAGGGTGAGATTTCTCCACGACCGCGCCTGGATCAGGTGTCCCTGCACTCCCGGCACCTCTTCGAAAGCCCGCTGGCTCCCTTGTGAAACCCCGTCGAGAGGAAGGCCGTAGGTCTGGACGGGCGAGGTGTTCTTGGAAACCTGATCCAATTCGATAAGCACCCCCTGCACCAACGATGCCGCGTAGACCAGAAGGACCAGCCCAGTTGCAACCCGGAGAGCCCCGCCCGGTTCCACCTCATTGCGTCTCATCGCCAGGCCGAGAGGTAGAGAACGACTAGTGCCTGCCACCCTCCGGGCCAGACTCCGACAGACGATCGGTAGCGCCAGTACGAGTCCGGCACCTACCAGGACGACGGCGAGAGGCATGAGGATCGAAGAGAGTGAAGTGTCTCGCGGCGCGTGCCCAGTAGCTCCCGCCACGCAGTAGCCGATGACGATGCCCAGCCCTGGCAGAAGTGGCAGCAAACCCCACCTGGCAGGTGGCCTTTCTGCCGCACTACGTCTGACAGCCAATGGGTTAGCAGCGGCTTTCCTCGCTCCGACCACGCCTGCGAGGCAGGCGAGTGCCGGACAACCGAGTAGGCAGACGAGAGCGGTCGACAGGGACAGGGAACCATCGGATGGAAACCACCGGAATCCGGGAAGCCCGATGCGGGAAACAAGTTGGTTAACCACCGCGTAGACGCCCAGGCCTAGTACCGCTCCGATCAATGCCGCAGCTACCGTCTCAGCCGCATTGACGCGCTGAACACCCTTCTTGCTCAACCCGACAAGTCGCAGTGCGGCAAGTCGACGCGCCCGCGCTGCGGCTGACAACCGCGCACACACGGACAGATAGACGATCAACGGAAGCAGAACCACGCCAGAAAGCGTGAACCGCACGATGTCCAGCGTGGAAGGCTCCACCGTTTCATCGTTCGTATAGGACCACCCATAGAACGTCACGGGGTTGCCACTTTGCAACTGGCTCCGGGGGACGCCGATATAGGCGTAGAGCTCGTCGGGGTGGGCCAACCCTTGAGCGCCGATGATCCCTCTCTCGCGGCCTGGCACGAGCTGAGCGAGACCCGGCTCCTTTCTCAGTTCCTTGTGCAGCTTCGGCGATACGAACACCTCGCCGGGATCGGGAAATTCACTCAGTCCAGGCGGAGGATCGATGGCGAAAGCGCCGGGTGCATGGAAGACGCGGATCATCGGACGGGATCCGTACGGGTCCGTCAGCCTGAGTTCAAGAGGTGCCTCGTCGGCAGTGACCCCGGATGGGCGATCGCCGGCGCAGCAATCCGCCGAACGTGCAGCCTTACGTCCATCCTGCGCGGCAAGGATCCCGGGAATCGCAAGCACTATGGCCAGGCAGGCCACACCAACGGCGCTCCCTGCAGCCATGAGGACGAACCGCACGCGGTTGCCACGCCCGCTGCCCAACAACAGCCGCAGGCCCAATAGGAGTTCTCTCACGTCATCTCCCCCGGAAGTACCGAAAGAACGCCATCGCGCATCACATATTGACTGTCAGCTCTGGATGCCACTTGTGCATCATGCGTGACGAGCAATACCGCAGTTCCCTGAGAGCGCGCAAGGGACAGGAACTCTTCCAATACAGCGGTGGCGTTAGCGCTGTCGAGCGATCCCGTCGGCTCGTCGGCGAAAACTACGGCCGGACGGTGTACCAAAGCTCGTGCGACCGCGATGCGTTGACTCTGACCCCCGGAAACCTGTGAAGGGCGGCGTTGCCGCAACTCTGCGAGGCCCAAGCGACCCAGGACCTCCCCAGCAGTAGCCAGCGCCTCCCTCTTACGCTGTCCGGCCAGACGTAGAGGCAGGGCAGCGTTCTCCTCCACGGTCAACTCCGGAAGTAGTTCGCCGTACTGGAAGACGAATCCGAAGCGCTCACGGCGCAGTGCACTGAGTTCCTCGTCGTCGAGGTCACCGAGTGCGCGTCCCTCGAAACGGACCTCACCGCGTGCCACCGGAAGTACCCCAGCAAGGCAGTACAGCAATGAGGACTTGCCCGAGCCGCTCTGCCCAGTGATCGCCGCAACTTCACCACGGCGCAGACTGATGCTGGCGCTCCTGACTGCGAGCGTCTCACCGTAAGAGAGGTCGACACCCGTGGCAGACAAGGCTTCTGACGTGTTGATGATGGTTCCCCTATGACGAGAACGAGCCCAGATGCGGGCATCTGGGCTCTGCTGTTCAGAAGCCTTCTAACGCGAGTTCGAAAACGGCTTGGTTCGGGAACAGTTGTCGGGCCTCAGACTGCCGCGATCACGGCAGACCCTCATCTCCGCATCGTCGGTGTAGAGCTGAGCGCCGTCCCAGTTCGAGTGGCGCAGGGAGACTGTCTTCCCTTGCTTCCCGTTGTATCGCGACCACCCATGCGACTCGACACGGACCAACACGTAAACGTTGTGCCCATCCTGGCTCTTCGTGTCGCGCAGCTTGCCCTCCCACTGGAAGGAGCCGTGGTCACGCTCCGGCGAGTTGAATCGATACCGCCCCTCAAGGAAGTCCGCACCCGTGGTCCCCATTGAGCCGATCTTGTGCCAGGAGTCGGCCACCGCAGTCCCTGCCCCGACTACCAGCAACCCTGCCGCCGCAACTCCGAGTAGAGCCCTCTTCATCTATGCACCCCTGAACGCCTTGGAGTCCCATCGACTCCGATTGCTACAGAACGTAGCGCCTCGATCACGTGCTGAATCCTTTAGGCTCTGACCACCACCACATCAGGTGATCGACTTCCAGCCACTCAAGCAGCGAAAAGCAGAAGGACGGCACCCCCGCACAGGGTGCCGTCCTCCGTGGTGCGCCGGGGCCGTCGCCGATCGGTGAGGGTCGGGGACCGGCGGCGGCTCCGGGGTTATCGGGGCGTCAGCGGTGGTCGCTGCCCGTCGACTGCGATGCCGCCCGGCCCGCTTCCAGCCGCGCCACCGGGATCCGGAACGGGGAGCAGGAGACGTAGTCGAGTCCCACCTCGTGGAAGAAGTGGACAGACTCCGGGTCGCCGCCGTGCTCGCCGCAGACGCCGAGCTTCAGGTCGGGGCGGGTGGCGCGGCCTGCCTCCACCGCCAGCTTCACCAGGGAGCCCACGCCGTCCCGGTCGATCGTCTCGAACGGGCTGACGCCGAAGATGCCCTTCTCCAGGTAGGCCGTGAAGAACGAGGCCTCGACGTCGTCGCGGCTGAAGCCCCACACCGTCTGGGTCAGGTCGTTCGTGCCGAAGGAGAAGAACTGCGCGGCCTCGGCGATCTGACCGGCGGTCAGCGCGGCGCGCGGCAGCTCGATCATCGTGCCGATCGAGAGCTTCAGCTGGACGCCGGTCGCCGCCTCCACCTCCGCGATGACCTGGTCGGCCTCCTCGCGGACGATCTCCAGCTCCTGGACGGTGCCGACCAGCGGGATCATGATCTCCGCGCGCGGGTCGCCCTTGGCCGTCTTGCGTTCGGCGGCGGCCTCCGCGATCGCCCGTACCTGCATGGTGAACAGGCCGGGGATGACCAGGCCGAGGCGTACGCCGCGCAGGCCCAGCATCGGGTTCTGCTCGTGCAGGCGGTGGACGGCCTGCAGGAGCCGGAGTTCGTTCTCGTGGGGCTCCTGGCGGGACTCGGCGAGGGCCACGCGGACCGACAGCTCGGTGATGTCGGGCAGGAACTCGTGCAGGGGCGGGTCCAGGAGCCGGACCGTGACCGGGAGTCCGTCCATCGCCGAGAACAGCTCCACGAAGTCCTGCCTCTGGAGCGGCAGGAGTGCCTTCAGCGACTCCTCGCGCTCGGTCTCCGTGTCCGCGAGGATCAGGCGCTCGACCAGCTCACGGCGGTCGCCGAGGAACATGTGCTCCGTACGGCACAGGCCGATGCCCTGGGCGCCGAAGCGGCGGGCGCGCATCGCGTCCTCGGCGTTGTCCGCGTTGGCCCGGACACGGAGACGGCGCTTCCGGTCCGCGAAGGCCATGATCCGGTGGACGGCCTCGACCAGTTCGTCGGCGTCGTTGGCGCCCGCGTGCATCCGGCCCTCGAAGTACTCCACGACCGGGGAGGGCACGACCGGGACCTCGCCCAGGTAGACCTTGCCCGACGACCCGTCGATCGAGATCAGGTCGCCCTCCTCGACGACATGTCCGCCCGGCACCGTCATCCGGCGGCGCTTGGTGTCGACCTCGAGCTCCTCGGCGCCGCAGACACAGGTCTTGCCCATGCCGCGGGCCACCACGGCCGCGTGGGAGGTCTTGCCGCCGCGCGAGGTCAGGATGCCCTCGGCCGCGATCATGCCGTCCAGGTCGTCGGGGTTGGTCTCACGGCGGACCAGGATGACCTTCTCGCCCGAGCGGGACCACTTGACGGCCGTGTAGGAGTCGAAGACCGCCTTGCCGACCGCCGCGCCCGGCGACGCCGCGATGCCGCGGCCGACCTGCTGGACCTTCGCCTCGTCGTCGAAGCGCGGGAACATCAGCTGGGCGAGCTGGGCGCCGGTGACCCGCTGGAGCGCCTCGGCCTCGTCGATCAGGCCCTGGTCGACGAGCTGGGTGGCGATGCGGAAGGCCGCGCCCGCCGTGCGCTTGCCGACACGGGTCTGGAGCATCCACAGCTGACCGCGCTCGATGGTGAACTCGATGTCGCAGAGGTCCTTGTAGTGGTTCTCCAGCGTCTCCATGATCTGCATCAGCTGGTCGTACGACTTCTTGTCGATCGACTCCAGCTCGGCGAGCGGGACGGTGTTGCGGATGCCCGCCACCACGTCCTCGCCCTGGGCGTTCTGGAGGTAGTCGCCGTAGACACCCTGGTGGCCGGAGGCGGGGTCGCGGGTGAACGCCACGCCGGTACCCGAGTCGGGGCCCAGGTTGCCGAAGACCATCGAGCAGACGTTGACGGCCGTGCCGAGGTCGCCCGGGATGCGCTCCTGGCGGCGGTAGAGCTTGGCGCGGTCGGTGTTCCAGGAGTCGAAGACCGCGTGGATGGCGAGGTCCATCTGCTCGCGCGGGTCCTGCGGGAAGTCGCGGCCGGCCTCGGTCTTGACGATCCGCTTGAACTTGGTGACCAGCTTCTTGAGGTCGGCCGCCTCCAGCTCGGTGTCGACGGTGACCTTCTTGGCGGTCTTCGCGGCCTCCAGCGCGTCCTCGAAGAGCTCGCCGTCGACGCCGAGGACCGTCTTGCCGAACATCTGGATCAGACGGCGGTAGGAGTCCCAGGCGAAGCGGTCGTCGCCGGCCTGCTTGGCGAGGCCTTGGACGGACTTGTCGGAGAGGCCGATGTTGAGGACCGTGTCCATCATTCCGGGCATCGAGAACTTGGCGCCGGAGCGGACCGAGACCAGCAGCGGGTCGTCGGCCTGGCCGAGCTTCTTGCCCATGCGCTGCTCCAGCGCGTCGAGGTGCGCACTCACCTCGTCACGCAGTGCCGCCGGCTCCTCGCCGCTGTCGAGGTAGACCTTGCAGGCCTCGGTGGTGATGGTGAAGCCCGGAGGGACCGGAAGGCCCAGGTTGGTCATCTCGGCGAGGTTCGCGCCCTTGCCGCCGAGGAGATCCTTGAGGTCCTTGTTGCCCTCGGTGAAGTCGTAGACGAACTTCACGCCCTCAACGGTCGCGGCCTGCTCGGCTACCTGGAGATCTTTGTTTTCCGACACGGGTCTCGACTCCTCGAGGACGCGGTGGCTGCCCTGACGGCCAGGAACATACCCAGATCGAAGGCTCCTGGGTACGTCCACTCGCGCGTCATGTGCCCGTAACCAACCGTCCGCCAGCGGATCGAAAGTCAAGGCTTGGCAAGCGCACGGCCGACGATGTTTTCACTTCTTGAACGCAAGCACCTCCAGACCGCCTCTCACATGCCCCATATTACGCTCAGATGAGCACTGTGCGGCACGATTGATTTCGATCGATGAACGATCAAGGGGTGGCACTGAGTGCCACCCCTTGGAGAAGTGCAGTCGCCCTTGATTCGCTCATCTGAGCACTTCCCCCCTCAGGGGTGGCGAGAATCACGCTGGAATCAGCCTTGTGCGGACGCCCCGATTTCACGATGCGGACGCACCCGAAGGCCCGCCCAGGAGTGGAAACCTGCTCGTCACACGAGCCTCCCGGGGGTTCCCGGGAGTCCCGTCACACGAGCGTCCCTCACACCCCGAGCGCCAGCAACCGCTCCTCGACCCGTTCCGGCGCGTACAGGTGTTCCACGACCAGCGCACCCGCTCCCACCAGGCCGGCCCGCTCCCCCAGCCGCGAGGTCACCACGTCCAGACGGGCCGTCGAGCGGGGCAGCGCGCGCTGGTAGAGCAATTCGCGCACGCCGGTCAGGAAGGCGGTTCCGGCCAGATCTCCGGCGATCATCAGAACCCCGGGGTTGAGCAGCGTCACGACGGTCGCCAGCACGTCCCCGACCCGCCGCCCGGCCTCACGGGCCAGGGCGGCCGCCTCCGGATGGCCGGCCGCGAGCAGGTCGCGCACATCCGATCCCGAGGACGCCGGGACACCCGACTCCGCCAGCCGCCGCGCCACGGCGCCACCGCTGGCGACCGCCGCGAGACAGCCGTAGGAACCACAGCGGCAGAGCGCCTCCGCACCCACCCGGATGTGCCCGATGTCGCCGGCCCCGCCGTCGACGCCCCGGAAGATCGAGCCACCGACCACGACCCCCGCGCCTATGCCTGTCGACACCTTGACCAGCACGAACGCCGAGCAGTCGGCGTATCCGGTGCGCTGTTCGCCGTACGCCATGAGGTTCGCGTCGTTGTCGACGAGGACGGGGACCGTCACCGCGCCGCCGTATCCGCCCGCGTTCCCTCCCGCCGTCCGCTCGGTGAAGGCGCGGGACAGCCGGCCCCTTATGTCGTAGCCGTCCCAGCCGGGCATGATCGGCGGCTGGACGACCCGGCCGGTCTCGCTGTCGACCGGGCCGGGCACGGCGAGCCCGATGCCGCACACCTCGTCCGGCCGGTGGCCCGCCTTCTCCAGCAGCCCGGCGAACCAGCCGCCCAGCTCGCCGAGCACCGCGTCCGGCCCGTCCTCGATGACCAGCGTGCCGCCGTGCTCGGCCAGGATCTCCCCGGTCAGCGTCAGCACGGCCGCCCGCGCGTGCCGCGTGTCCAGGTCGGCCGCCAGCACGACGGCGTGGGCGTCGTCGAACTCCAGGGTGATCGAGGGACGGCCGCCCAGCGGGGAGTCGACCGGGCCGCCGGCCCCCTCGCGCAGCCAGCCGGCGCGGAAGAGGCGGTCCAGGCGCTGGCCGACGGTGGCGCGGGAGAGGCCGGTGGCCTGCTGGAGGGCACCACGTGTCGTCGCCCGTCCCCTGCGCACCATTTCGAGCAGATCTCCGGAGCTGGCCTGGCCTCGTCCCGTCATGCGCACCCCCTTGTGTTTCTCAAGCCTGCATTACATATTGAGTTTTGCGTGTTAAATAGACGTAACCCTATGGTAGCCACCGCTGAACCGGTCGGCCTTGTCGTCTTCGGGGAGCCCCGAGTGGATCGCACCGCCCAGCTCATCGCCCGCCCGGCGGAGTACGCCGTTGCATACGATCCGGCGGGTCCGCCCGGTCCGCCGCACCTCGGGGCCCCGGCACCCGGGACTCCGCACCTCGCGGCTCTGCGCCGCAGGGCGGCGAGCGTCCTGGCGGGCAACTGGACGGGTACGTCGACGGTTCCCTCACCCGGCCTGTACCCGCACCAGTGGTCCTGGGACTCGGCCTTCATCGCCATCGGCCTGCGGCACGTCTCGCCGCGCCGGGCGCAGACGGAGCTGGAGACGCTGCTGGACGCCCAGTGGGGCGACGGCCGCATCCCGCACATCGTGTTCAACCCCTCCGTGCCGCTCGACGCGTACTTCCCGAGCCCGGACTTCTGGCGCTCCTCGACCGCGGGGCGCGCTGCGGGCGCCCCGCGCACCGTACAGACCTCCGGCATCGTGCAGCCACCGGTGCACGCGCTCGCGGCCTGGCTGGTGCACTGCGCCGACCCGGGACTCTCACGCGCCCGCGGCTTCCTCACCCGGGTGTACCCCCGGCTGGCCGCCTGGCACCGCTACCTGCTGCACCGGCGCGACCTGGGCGGGGGCGGGCTGGTGTCCGTCGTCCATCCGTGGGAGCAGGGCATGGACAACGCGCCGAGCTGGGACGCGCCGCTCGCCCGGGTCGCCCCGGCCCCGGCCCGCTCCTTCCGGCGCGCCGACCTCGACCACGGGGCGCCCGAGGACCGTCCGACGGACCTGGACTACGGGCGGTACGTGCGGCTGGCCACGGAGTACCGGGACGCCGGATACCGCGACGGCGGAGTGCGCGACAGCGCGTACGGCGACGGCCGGGCGCGGGACGGCGGACACCTCGACGGCCGAGCGCGGGACGGCGGACATCGCGACGGCAGGGACGAGAACGACCGCGATCAGAACCGCGGGACCAAGGACGGCAGGCCGCAGGGCGGGCGGGACGAAGACGGCAGGCCGCGGGACGGGTGGGAGCAGGGCGGGCGGAAGAAGGGCGGGCGGGAGCAGGGCGGCGGGTTCGAGGGCGCGTCCGGTGTGGGGGGCCAGGGGGCCGGGGGTGCGGAGTTCGCCGTCGAGGATCCCGCCTTCAACGCGCTGCTGATCGCCTCCGAGCACGCCCTCGCGCACATCGCGTACGAGCTGGGCGCGACCGGCACGGCCCGGCACGCGCGCGCCGAGCGGCTCACGGCGGCGCTCGTCGAGCGGCTGTGGGACCCGGCGGAGGGCATGTTCTTCTGCCGGGATCTGCGCGGCGGGGATCCCGACCCGGGCCGACGCCCGCTCACCGGCGCCCTCGTCCCGGAGCGGGGCGTCTCCGGCCTCGTCCCCCTTCTCCTGCCCGGCCTGCCGCGCGAGGTGGCCGCCGCGCTCGTCCGCACCCTGCGCGGCCCGCACTTCGGCCTGGGCACCACCACCCGCCTCGCGCCCAGCTACGACCTCCTCGGCGAGGCCTTCGACCCGCACCGCTACTGGCGCGGCCCGGCCTGGTTCAACACGAGCTGGCTGCTCGAACGGGGCCTCAGGCTGCACGGCGACGAGACCGGCGCGGACGCGCTGCGCCGGGCCGTGCTGGACATCGCGGACACCTCCGGCTTCGCGGAGTACGTCGACCCGTACACCGGCGAGGCCTGCGGGGCGACCGGCTTCAGCTGGACCGCCGCGCTCACGCTCGACCTGCTGCACGACGACACCACGTCAGGCACGGGTGTCATGGCCGGCCCGGGAATCCCGGCCGGCCCGGGTATCACGGCTCTCAAGGGAGGGGACCGGGGATGACGGACCGACATCATCTGCTCGTGTACGGCGGGACGTTCGCCGCCGTGGGCGACCGCGGGGACATCAGCGGCGTAGGGGGCTCCGGGGTGGCCGCGGGATCCCCCGAGGGGTTGTTCGTCCGCGACGCCCGGCACCTCAGCCGCTGGCAGCTGACGGTCGACGGCGCCGTGCCGGAGGTGCTCTCGCCGGTCGCGGACGGGGACACCACGCGGTGCGTGCTCGTCCCGCGCGGCGGCCGCAACGAGCCGCCGTCCTGCACGCTGTTCCGTGAACAGGCCGTCGGTGACAGCTCGTTCGTGGAGTCGCTGCGGGTCGTCAGCAACCGCCCGGTGCCGACGACGGTCCGCCTCGCGGTCACCGCCGACGCCGACTTCACCGACCAGTTCGAACTGCGCTCCGACCACCGTACGTACGCGAAGACCGGCGTCGTCCGCCGCCGCCAGATCCTCGACGACGGCGTGGAGTTCACCTACCGGCGCGGCGAGTGGAAGTCCTGTACGACGGTGACCGCGGAGCCCGTGCCCGACGGCATCGAGGAGACCGGCACCGGCGCCCGCCGGCTGGTGTGGAAGCTGGAGCTCGAACCGCACGGCTCCGCCGAGCTGACCCTGCGGGTGATGGCCCGGCCGCACGGCGAGAAGCGGACCCTGCGGGTGCCCCGCTCACCGGCCTCGGTCACCGGACAACTCCTCGCGCAGGAAGGCGAGTTCGTAGAGGGCGTGGCCTTCCCGACCGGCTGGCCCGAGCTGGCCGCGGCCTGCGCGCGCGGTCTCGCGGACCTGGCCTCGCTCCAGGTCCAGGCGACCGGGCCGGACGGCGAGGAGCTGCGTGTCCCGGCGGCGGGCGCCCCCTGGTTCCTGACCCTGCTGGGCCGTGACGCCCTGCTCACCTCGCTGTTCTCCCTCCCCTACCGGCCCCGCCCGGCCGCCGCCACGCTGCTCGCGCTCGCCGCGGCGCAGGCCACCGAGACCGGTCCGCGGACGGTGTCCCAGCCCGGCAAGATCGTGCACGAGGTGCGGCACGGCGAACTCGCCCACTTCGAGCAGGTCCCGTACGGCCGCTACTACGGCTCGGTGGACGCGACCCCGCTGTTCCTCGTCCTCCTGGGCGCGTATGTCGAGCAGACCCGTGACATGACGCTGGCCCGCAAGCTGGAGCCGCACGCCCGCGCGGCGATCGGCTGGATGCTGGACCACGGCGGGCTCACCTCGCGCGGCTACCTGGTGTACCGGGCCGACCAGGGCGGTCTGGCCAACCAGAACTGGAAGGACTCCCCCGGCGCCATCTGCTCCGCGGACGGCACCCGCGCGACCGGAGCGGTGATGGCGGCGGGGGCCCAGGGCTACGCGTACGACGCGCTGCGCCGCACGGCATGGGTGGCGCGCACGGTGTGGGAGGACGAGAAGTACGCGGCCCTGCTGGAACAGGCGGCCGCCGACCTGCGGGACCGGTTCCAGCGGGACTTCTGGATGCGGGAGCGTTCCTTCCCGGCGATCGCCCTGGACGGCGAGGGCCGCCAGGTCGACGCGCTCGCCTCGGACGCCGGACATCTGCTCTGGTCGGGCCTGCTGGACAAGGAGTACGGGGAGCTGGTGGGCCGGCGGCTGCTCGAACCGGACTTCTTCTCCGGCTGGGGCGTACGCACCCTGGCGTCCGGGCAGCCGGCGTACCACCCGCTGTCCTACCACCGCGGTTCGGTCTGGCCGCACGACAACGCGCTGATCACGCTGGGCCTCGCCCGCTACGGCCTGCATGACGAGGCCCGTACGGTCGCCCATGCGCTGGTCGACGCGGCGACCGCGACCGGGCACCGCCTCCCCGAGGTTCTCGCGGGCTACGGGCGGGACACCCACGCGGAGCCGGTACCGTACCCGCACGCGTGTGTACGGGAGTCCCGTTCGGCAGCGGCCCCATTGGCGCTGCTCACGGCGGTCGGGGGCGCGTGACCGGCTGCTTGGCGCGCCGTTTGCGCGGTGTTTGCCGAGCGCTGGCCGAGGGCGGCTGAACGCGAGCCGAAGGCAGGCCGTACGAAACTGTGGCGGATCCGGCCCCATGCCGGATCCCCCGAACCGCCGGGCTTCGTACGGAAGGACCCTCGGGTGCCTGTCACCACTCGCTCATCCCAGCTGCCCACACCGCAGGACCCCGAGGACGACTCCGAGGACGCCGTGGAACCCGTCGACGGCGTCGATGCCGAGTCCGAGTCCGGTTCACGTTCCGAACCCCAACCCGGGCTCGAGTCCGAGTCCCGTTCCGAGCCCGTCGGCAGCGTCGGCGATATCGACGAGGTCGGTGAGGTCGGTGACGTCGGTGAGGTCGGCGGTGTCGATCGCGTCGCTTCCATGGAGGAGGACGCGGGGGCTCGGGCTGCCGAGAGCGAGCGCGCGCCCCGGGGTCTCCACGCCCGTATCCGGTACTGGCGTGACTGGCGGAGCCGGCGTCCTCGGGCGGCCCGGGTGGTGTGGTGGACGACGACCGTCCTGTCCCTGGCGCTGGTGCTCGGGGCGCTGCTGCTGCCGAACAGGCTCGTCGCGCTCCAGCTGAACCGGTTCACCCGGCTGCCCGGGGAGGCGATCATGGGTGCGGCCGTGCTGCTGGCCCTGCCGCGTCGGCCGCGGGTGATCTTCGCGGCGGTGTGCGGCGTGCTGCTCGGCGCGCTGACGGTGCTCAACATGCTCGACATGGGCTTCGTGGACTACCTGGGCCGCGACTTCAACCTCGTCCTGGACTGGGGCCTGCTGGACGACGCCCAGTCCTACGTCGCGGACTCGATGGGCCGGGCGACTGCCGTCGGCGCCGCGATCGGCCTCGTCCTGCTCATCGCCCTGCTGTTCGTCACCATGGCCTTGGCGACGGTGCGCATCAGCAACCTGATGATGCGCGACACCCGGCTGGCGACTCGGGCCACGCTGATCGCCGCCACCGTATGGGTCACCTGCTCCGTCCTCGGTATCCAGAACGCCGGGGTGCCGGTCTCCTCCTACCGCACCGCGAACGCGCTCGCCAACGAGGCCAGGGCGGTCCGGGACACCCTCCGGGACGAGGCCGCGTTCGGCAAGGAGGCCCGCTACGACACGTTCGGGGCCACCCCGGCCGACCAGCTCGTGCCGGACCTGCGCGGCAAGGACGTCATCTTCACCTTCATCGAGAGCTACGGCCGCAGCGCCATCGAGGATCCGGGCATGGCGCCGGGCGTCAACGAGACGCTGGACACCAGCACCGCGGCCCTGACGAAGGCCGGCTTCAGCGCGAAGAGCGGCTGGCTGACCTCGGCGACGTACGGCGGCAGCAGCTGGCTCGGCCACTCCACCACCTTGTCCGGCCTGTGGGTCGACAACCAGCAGCGGTACCGCACGGTCATGGCCAGCGACCACCTGTCCCTGACCAAGGTGTTCCAGAAGACCGGCGCCTGGGACACGGTCGGCATCATGCCGGGCGTGCAGAAGGGCTGGCCGGAGCAGAAGTTCTACGGCCTGGACAAGGTCTACAACGCCTTCCAGATGGGCTACCAGGGGCCGAAGTTCAGCTGGTCGACCATGCCCGACCAGTACGCCCTGGAGGCCTTCCAGCGGCTGGAGCACGGCCGCACCGACCGCGACAAGCCGCTGATGTCGGAGATCATCCTGACCTCGAGCCACCAGCCCTGGGCGCCGATCCCGAAGATGGTCGGCTGGGACGAACTCGGCGACGGCTCGGTCTTCGAAGGCATCCAGGCGGACGGTGAGAAGGCGTCCGACGTCATCGCCGACTCCGGCAAGTCCAAGAAGGAGTACGGCAAGTCCGTCCAGTACTCGGTGACCGCCCTCACCCAGTGGCTGGAGCGCTACGGCACCGACGACACCGTCCTGGTGTTCCTCGGCGACCACCAGCCCATCAGCCGGGTCAGCGGCAACAACGCCAGCCGGGACGTGCCCGTCTCGATCGTCGCCAAGGACCCGAAGGTCCTCGACAAGATCGCCGCCTGGAACTGGACGGACGGCCTGAAGCCGGCCCACGACGCTCCGGTGTGGAAGATGAGCTCGTTCCGCGACAGGTTCCTGACGGCGTACGGCTCGACCCCGCACCCGTCGAAGAACTGAGCGCCGGCACCCGGACGGCTCAGGGGACGTCAGCCGCCGGAGGTGTCCAGTTCCGCGTCCTCGCTGATGCCCGCGCAGTCGTACGGGTCCTTCAGCCAGCCGTCCGGCAGCACGACCCTGTTGTTGCCGGAGGTGCGGCCCCGGGGGCCGTCGGCGCCGGTGGGCCAGGGCTGGTCGAGGTCCAGCTCGTCGAGACCGGCCCGGAGTTCGGCGAGCGACGAGGTGATGGCCAGCCGCTTGCGCATCTCGGAGCCGACCGCGAAGCCCTTGAGGTACCAGGCGACATGCTTGCGGAAGTCGATGACGCCGCGCGGCTCGTCGCCGATCCACTCGCCGAGCAGGGTGGCGTGCCGGACCATGATGTCGGCGACCTCGCGGAGCGAGGGCCGGGCGATGTCCTCGGTCCGGCCCTCGAAGGCGGCCACGAGGTCGGCGAACAGCCAGGGCCGGCCGAGGCAGCCGCGTCCGACGACCACGCCGTCGCAGCCGGTCTCGCGCACCATGCGCAGCGCGTCCTCGGCCGACCAGATGTCGCCGTTGCCGAGGACGGGGATCTCCGGGACGTGTTCCTTGAGGCGGGCGATCGCCTCCCAGTCGGCGGTGCCGCCGTAGTGCTGGGCGGCGGTGCGTCCGTGCAGCGCGATCGCGGTGACGCCCTCCTCGACGGCGATCCGGCCCGCGTCGAGGTAGGTGATGTGGTCGTCGTCGATGCCCTTGCGCATCTTCATCGTCACCGGCAGGTCGCCGGCCCCGCTCACCGCCTCGCGCAGGATCGCCCGCAGCAGAGGGCGCTTGAAGGGAAGCGCGGAGCCGCCGCCCTTGCGGGTCACCTTGGGGACCGGGCAGCCGAAGTTCAGGTCGATGTGGTCGGCGAGGCCCTCTTCCGCGATCATGCGGACGGCCTTGCCGACGGTGGCCGGGTCGACGCCGTACAGCTGGATCGAGCGCGGCTTCTCGGTCGCGTCGAAGTGGATCAGCTGCATGGTCTTCTCGTTGCGCTCGACCAGTGCCCGTGTCGTGATCATCTCGCTCACGAACAGACCCTTGCCCCCGCTGAACTCCCGGCACAGGGTCCGGAAGGGAGCGTTGGTGATCCCGGCCATGGGGGCCAGGACGACCGGTGGGGTGACGGCGTGCGGGCCGATCCGGAGGGCGGTGTTCGGGGTCGCGTTCTGCGTGGGCGCGGTCGTGGGCATCCACCCATTGTCACGCATCGGACGGTGTGCCCGGCCGCGGGTTTCCCGCGCCCCTCCCACCGCCCCGTACCCGTGCGCTCGCCTCCACCCGCACCCCCGCACCCCCACCTGCACCCGTGATCACCTCCGTGATCGCCCGTATGACCAGAGGAAGCTCATGTAGCGACCATTAGTTAGGCGCACTATCGATATCGGCGTACGATGAACCGCATGCCCGAGCTCAGCCCTCGCCGACGTCTGCTGGTGCTCGCGATCTGCTGCATGAGCCTGCTGATCGTGAGTCTCGACGTCACCGTTCTCAATGTCGCCCTGCCCGCGATGCAGAGCGATCTGCACGCCTCCACCGCCGGCCTCCAGTGGACGATCGACGCGTACACGCTCGTGCTGGCCGTGCTGCTGATGCTGGCGGGATCGACCGCCGACCGGATCGGCCGCAAGAAGGTCTTCATGGCCGGCCTGGTCGTGTTCACGATCGGCTCGCTGCTGTGCTCGCTCGCCCCGAACCTGGAACTGCTGGTCGCGGCCCGGATGGTGCAGGCGGTCGGCGGCTCCATGCTGAACCCGGTCGCCATGTCGATCATCACCAACACGTTCACCGACCCCCGCGGGCGGGCTCGCGCCATCGGGGTGTGGGGCGCGGTCGTGGGCATCTCGATGGCCGCGGGTCCGCTGCTGGGCGGTCTCCTGGTGGAGTCCGTCGGCTGGCGGTCGATCTTCTGGCTCAACCTGCCGATCGGCCTGGTCGCCCTGCTGGCGACCCTGCGGTACGTCCCCGAGTCCCGCGCGCCGAAGGCCCGCCGCCCCGACCCGGTCGGCCAGCTGCTGGTCATCGCCCTGTTCGGCCCCCTCACCTACGCGATCATCGAGGCGCCGGAGGCGGGCGCCTCGACCAGTCTCCCCTTCGCCGCGGTGGCGCTGGCCGCGCTGATCGGCCTGCTCCGGTACGAGTCCCGGCGCGACGAACCCCTCGTCGACCTGCGCTTCTTCCGGTCGGTCCCGTTCAGCGGGGCGACCGTGGTCGCGGTCGCCGCGTTCGCCACGCTGGGCGGGTTCCTGTTCCTGTCCACGCTGTACCTGCAGAACGTACGGGGTCTCGACGCCCTGCACGCCGGGCTGTGGATGTTGCCCATGGCCGTGCCGATGTTCCTGTGCGCCCCGCTGTCCGGACGGCTGGTCGGCAGCCGGGGACCGCGGCTGCCCCTGCTGATCTCGGGCGCCGCGATCACGACGAGCGGGCTGCTGTTCGCCGTCTTCGAGGCGGAGACGTCGGACGTGACGCTGTTCCTCGGGTACGTGCTGTTCGGCGTGGGCTTCGGGTTCGTGAACGCGCCGATCACGAACACGGCGGTGTCCGGCATGCCGCGCGGTCAGGCGGGCGTCGCGGCGGCGGTCGCCTCCACCAGCCGCCAGCTGGGCCAGACGCTGGGCGTCGCGGTGATCGGCGCGGTCCTCGCGGCGGGCGTGAGCACCTCGGCGTACCGCGACACCTTCGTCTCCGCCGCCGTCCCCGGCTGGTGGATCCTCACCGGCTGCGGTGCCGTCGTCCTGGTCCTGGGCGCCGTGACCACCGGATCCTGGGCCCGGCGGACGGCCGAAAGGACCGCGCGACGGCTGGAGTCGCCGGAGGTCCGGGAGGCCGCGAGCCTCAGCGCCTGACCCCGCGCTCCGGGGCCTCCGCGGCCCCGGCGGCCTCGGTGATCTGCGCGGTTCCCCCGGCCTCCGCGGCCTCGGCGGAAGACACCCGCGCGAGCGCGTACAGCTTCTCCAGCCGCTCCCGCGTCACCTCGTCCGCCGGTGCGTACGTCACCAGCCGCGCCCCGAGTTCCGGGCTCAGCCAGAGGTCGGTGTGGGTGAGATCGAGGAGGCCGACGTGCGGGTTGCGGAACTGCTTGGTCTTGCTGCGGGTCGCGATGACCTCGTAGCGCTCCCAGTTCTCGCGGAACTCCGGTGACTCCGACTGAAGTCGCTTGACCAGCATCTTCCAGGCGGGCTCGGTGAGATGGCCGGCCATGGAGGCGCGGAGCTTCGCGGCCATCAGGCGCATGGTCTCGTCGAGGTGGACGATCGACTCGCGCCACTGCGGGTGGGTGTGGACCAGGACCATGCAGTTGCGGTCCTCGGGCGGGATCGCGTCGAGGTCGCAGAGCAGACGGGCGTAGGTGCGGTTGTAGGCCAGGATGTCGTAGCGGCTGTTCTGGACGCAGGCCGGCAGCGGGTCGAGCTGGTCGAGCACCTCGCGTACGGCGTCGGTGACCCCGGCGCACGACGAGGCGGGCGTCGGGTCGGTCGCGGCGGCCAGCTGGAAGAGGTGCGCCCGTTCGCTCGGGTCGAGCAGCAGGGTGCGGGCGAGGGCGTCGAGGACCTGGACCGAGACCTGGATGTCCCGGGACTGTTCGAGCCAGGTGTACCAGGTGACGCCCACGGCCGAGAGGTGGGCGACCTCCTCGCGGCGCAGCCCCGGGGTCCGGCGGCGCGCTCCGCGCGGGAGGCCCACCTGCTCGGGCGTGATCCGCTCGCGGCGGTTGCGCAGGAAGGCGGCCAGCTCGTGGCGCCGGATCTCCGAGCCGCCGGCCCCGCGCGACTCGCGGGCCTTCTGGACCTCGCGGGCCGCCTCCGCCGCACGGACCTCCTGGGCCTCCTGGGCCTCACGAGTCCCCTGCGCCTGGCGGATCGCCTGGGCCTCGCGCGCGCGTGTTTCCTGGGCCATCGTCGTCATGCCTCCAGCGTGCGGCCGCCCGGACCCTGTTGCCAGGTACTCCTTCTACCAGGATAAGAAGCATCTGGTACCCGGCTGAGCGGCGGCGCAGGCTCGGGAGCGTGACTGAAACCATCGCCACCCCAGCCGCCGCACGGACGGTCGCGGCGCCCCGCGCGCTCGGCTCGCTCGGGCTGTTCACCGTGCTGCTCGGCGCGGCACTGCCCCTGATCGACTTCTTCATCGTCAACGTCGCCCTGCCCACCATGGGCCGGGATCTCGCCGCGAGCGAGTCCGTCCTCGAACTCGTCGTCGCCGGGTACGGGCTCGCGTACGCCGTCCTGCTCGTGCTGGGCGGCCGGCTCGGTGACCTGTTCGGCCGCCGTCGGCTCTTCCTGGCCGGCATGGCCGCCTTCGGCCTGACCTCGCTGGCCTGCGGACTCGCGCCCGACGCGTGGTCGCTGGTCGCGGCCCGGGTCGCCCAGGGCGCGTCCGCCGCCGCGATGGTCCCGCAGGTGCTGGCCACCATCCAGTCGTCCACCGAGGGGCCGCGACGTGCCAAGGCGATGAGCCTGTACGGCGCGACCGCCGGGCTGGCCATGGTCGCGGGCCAGATCCTGGGCGGCGTGCTGGTCGCCGCGGACCTCGCCGGCAGCGGCTGGCGGTCCGTGTTCCTCGTGAACGTCCCCGTGGTGGTCGTCGGGCTCGTCCTCGCCGTCCGTACCGTCCCGGAGACGCGCTCGCAGCACCCCGAGCCCGCGGACGGACCCGGTACCGTGCTCCTCGCCGCCGCCCTGCTGACGCTGCTCGCCCCGCTCACCGAGGGCCGGGCGGCGGGCTGGCCGCTGTGGACGTGGCTGTCGCTGGCCGCGTTCCCGCTGGTGACGGGCGCGTTCCTCGCGGTGGAGCGGCGGGCCGACCGGCAGGGCCGCACCCCGCTGGTGCCGCCGAGCCTGTTCGCGCTCACCACGCTGCGGCGCGGGCTGACGATCATGGTGCCGTTCGCGATCGGCTTCAGCGGGTTCATGTTCGTCATCGCCGTGGCGCTCCAGAGCGGAGCAGGGCTGGGCCCGGTGCCGGCCGGTCTGGCGCTCGCGCCGATGGCCGTGGCCTTCCTCCTCGTCTCGCTGGCCGGGCCACGGCTGGTGGCGCGGTTCGGGGCCCGGGTGGTCGCGGCGGGCTCGGTGGTCCAGGGCGTGGGTGTCGTTCTCATCCTGCTGGCGGTGCGCGCCGACTGGCCGGACGTCGGCTTCGTCGGGCTGCTGCCGGGCGCGGCGGTCGCCGGTGCGGGGCAGGCGCTCCAACTGCCCGTCGTCATGCGGATCGTGATGTCCGAGGTGCCTGCGGCCCGCGCGGGCGTCGGCAGCGGGGTGATGGTGACCACCCAACAGGCCTCGCTGGCGCTGGGTGTGGCCACTCTCGGCACCCTGTTCCTGTCCCTGGTACCGGGGATGGGCATGCGGGACGCCCTGGTCACCACGCTGGTCGTGCAGTTGGGCGGGGTCGTCGTGACGGGGCTGCTGAGCCTGCGGCTGCCGCGCAAGGTGGGGTGACCCCGGCCGCCCGGTCGGGGCCGGGGAACGGTTCGGCGAACTCGACCGGACGAAACCCCTGTTGATGTTGTTCTTGCTGCACACTCCTTGCTGGCCGAGATTCAGGGAGGCGTGGTGCTGGAGATCAACACGAGCAAGGTGAGCCGCTGGGACCAGCACGGGCGGGAGCATGTCGTCAGAGTGCGGCGCGCCGGAGTGCAGCGCACGATCAGATGTGACACCTGCGGCTGGCGCAAGGGGGCGCAGTTCCTGCCCTGGCTGAAGGCCGAGGAACATCTCGCCGAGGCGCATCAGGCGACGGTGGATCCCTCGGAGGGCCGCGAGCCGCGATGACTTTCGGTCGTCCCGGGGGTCAGAGGGACGACCAGTGGCAATCGCACCCGGAGGCCGGCCCATGAGCGCTCTGCACGAGACCCTGCGACGGTACGTCGACGACGGCACCGTACCCGGAGCGGTGGGCCTCGTGGCCCGCGGCGGCTCGGTGGAGGTGGTGACCGCCGGTTCGCGGGACATCGAGGGCACCGCCCCGATGGACCGGGAGTCCCTCTTCCGGATCGCCTCGATCACCAAGCCGGTCACGGCGGCGGCGCTGCTGATGCTGGTGGAGGAGGGGCGCCTTGCCCTGGACTCGCCGGTGGCCGAGTGGCTGCCCGAGCTGGCGGACCCGGTGGTGGTCCGCACGCCGTCCGCTCCCGTCGACGACGTGGTGCCGGCGGTCCGCCCGGTCACGGTCGAGGACCTGCTGAGCTCCCGGCCGGGCTGGGGCTTCCCGTCCGACTTCTCGCACCCGGCGGTGCAGGCCCTGTTCGGCGTGCAGAAGGACGGCCGGGCCCCGCAGGCCTACCCGGACCCGGACACCTGGCTGGCGGACCTGGCCCGCGTGCCCATGGTGTACCAGCCGGGCGAGGCCTGGCTGTACGGCACCGCCTCCGACCTCCAGGGCATCCTGATCGCGCGGGTGTCCGGCCGCACACTGCCCGAGTTCCTCGCGGAACGGATCTTCGAGCCGCTCGGCATGAGGGACACGGCGTTCGAGGTCCCGAAGGAGAAGCGGGACCGTTTCACCACCGCCTACCGTTCC
Source organism: Streptomyces sp. NPDC058295 (assembly GCF_042880655.1). Lineage (NCBI taxonomy): Bacteria > Bacillati > Actinomycetota > Actinomycetes > Kitasatosporales > Streptomycetaceae > Streptomyces > Streptomyces sp. NPDC058295. The sequence goes on along the minus strand of NZ_JBHVYO010000012.1, from coordinate 158,222 downwards.
GACGGCACGGGCGCGCTGGAGGTGGCGGACGCCCCGGACGGCGGGTGGAGCCGCGTTCCGGCCTTCCCGTCGGGCGGCGGCGGGCTGGCGTCCACGGCCGACGACTGGCTGGCGTTCGCCCGTCTGCTCCTGGGCGGCGGCGAGGCCGACGGCCGTACCCTTCTCTCCCCGACCTCGGTGAGCCGCATGACGACCAATCATCTGACGGCTCAGCAACGGGAGTTGGGCTCCCTGTTCCTGGAGGGCCAGGGCTGGGGATACGGCGGCGGGGTCGATGTCTCCCCCGTCGACCCCTGGAACGTCCCCGGCCGCTACGGCTGGGTCGGCGGCACGGGCACGACGGCCCACATCGTCCCGCGGACGGGCACCGTCACGGTCCTCCTCACCCAGGTGGCGATGGAGAACCCGACACCCACGCCCCTGATGCGGGACTTCTGGCGGTGCACGGCGGGGAGCTGACCTTGGGGCGGGTCTCACCGGGGCCCGTCGGGAGCGGTTCGGCGCCGGGTCCGCCCCGGCCCCGGCTTCGGCTCCAGCCCCGGCTCGGGCCCCGGCTCGGAGAGATGCGCTGCCGCGCGGCGGGGCAGCAGCAGCGGGGTGGCCAGCAGGAGCACGCCGGCCAGGCCGATGGCCGTACGCGGGCCGAGCAGGCCGCCCAGCACGCCCCAGACGGCGGTCAGGAGCGCGGTCGACGCCTTGGTCGTCACCGCCCAGGCGGACAGGGTGCGGGTGACCCGGTCGGTCGCGGTGCGCGCCAGGCGGTAGGTGGCGTACACGGGGTTGAAGACCCCGCAGCAGAAGATGAGCCCGAGCTCGACCCCCATCACCAGCAGCAGTCCGCCGGTGCCCGGACCGAGGAACGCCAGGCCGACGGGCCAGATCGCGCGCAGCATCCCCGACCCGACCAGGATCCGGTGCTGCCCGAACCGGGTGACGAGCGGTCGGGCCAGCCGCGAGCCGAGCAGCCCGCCGATCGCGGGTGCGGCGAAGGCGAGACCGTACTGCCACGGCGCGAAGCCGAGCCGGCCGAGCATCAGGACGGCCAGCAGCGGCTGGGTGGCCATCACCAGGCCGTTGAACAGGGCGGTGTTGAAGAACAGGGGACGCAGCGCCGCGTCGGCGAGGATGTACCGCCAGCCGTCGAGCAGGTCTCCGGCCCGCATCCGCACGGCCTCCCGACGCTCGGCCGGCGGCTCGTGGCCGCCCATCGCGCGCAGGCCGAGGGCCGAGAGCAGGTAGCTGACCGCGTCGGCCACCACCGTCGCCACCGGACCGAGGAGCCCGATCGCCAAGCCGCCCAGCGGCGGGCCGACGATCGTGGTCGTCCAGGTGGTGGACTCGAACCGGGCGTTGGCCACGAGCAGGTCCTCGGCCGGCAGCAGTGTCTTCAGGAAGGCGCCGGAGGCGGCACGGAAGGTGATGTCGGCCGCCGCGACGACGACCGAGACCAGCAGGAGCTGCGGGAAGGTGAGGACGCCGAACGCGAACGCGGCGGGGATCGTCAGCAGCGCCGCGCACCGCACCAGGTCCGTCGCGATCAGCACCGGCCGCTTACGGCGAAACTCCACCCACGGGCCGAGCGGAACCGCCACGACCGCGCCCACCGCGGCCCCCACGGAGGCGAGCGCGGCGACCTCGGCCGGTCCGGCGTGCAGCACCTGGACGGCGATCAGCGGGAAGGCGCCGAAGGCGAGCCAGGTGCCGAGCGCGCTGGTTCCGTAGGCTCCCCAGAGCCAGCCGAACCGTCGCCCCAGCCGATGTCCGGCCGGCCGTCCCAACCGGTGCCCGCTCCTCATGTCCGCCGCCCCTCGCCCCGCATCCGCACAACCGATCCGCGTCCCGAGGCATCAAAGCGAGCATCGCATTCGGGGATCAAACAACCGTGGGACCGCCTCACCACAACCATCGGTTGTATCCCTAGGGTGTCGCCATGGATCTCGACACCGTCCGGACCTTCGTCGCCGCCGCCGACGCGGGGCAGTTCCAGGAGGCCGCCGCCGAGCTGGCGGTCACCCAGCAGGCCGTCTCCAAGCGCATCGCCGCGCTGGAGCGCACCCTCGGGGTGCGGCTGTTCACCCGCACCCCGCGCGGCGCCGAACTCACCATCGACGGGCAGGCGTTCCTGCCCCACGCGCGCGAGCTGCTGCGCGTCACCGAGCGCGCGGTCGCGTCCGTGCGCACCGGCCACCGTCCGCTGCGCGTCGACGTGATCGCCTCACGCGGCGCGGCGACGGGCCTGATGCGCGGCTTCCACCGCGCACACCCCGAGATCGACCTCGACGTGGTGATGCTGTTCGACATCGAGAAGGCCGTCGCCGCCATTCGGTCCGGTGCGATCGACGCGTCCTTCCGTGCCGTCGCCGCGCCCGGCCGGCCGCTGCCCGAGGACATCGAGTCCGTCCGGGTGCTCGACGAGCCGCTCCAGCTCCTCACCGGCTCCGCCCACGCGCTGGCGGGCGCCCGCTCGGTGCCCCTGGCCCAGCTCGCCGGGCACCGGATCTGGATGCCCGGCCTCGCCCCCGGGACCGAGTGGACCGCCTACTACGACGACCTCGTCGCCGAGTTCGGCCTCACCATCGAGGCGACCGGCCCCAACTTCGGCTCGGACGCCCTTCTCGACACCATCGCCGACACCCCGGCCCTGGCCACCTTCATGGGCGGACAGACCCGCCTCGTCTGGCCCGCGGGACACGGCCTGCGTCTCATCCCGGTGACCGATCCGACGCCCGTCTATCCGCACTCGCTCCTCTGGCACCGGGACAACCCCCACCCGGCGCTGGCCACCCTGCGCGCCCACCTGGACGCCACCACGGCCGGCCACGACGCCGCCGGGACCTGGGCGCCGGGCTGGGTGACCCCGCGGTGAACCCGCCGCGCCTACGCGAGCGGGAACCGACCTGAGCGTTCTTCGGTCGGTGCGAGGGAAGCGGCCCGGTCACCGCGGGCGTCGAGGTCGCTGACCAGGCCCCGCAGCACCGGCCCGTACTCGGGGTGGGCCAGGGCGTGGGCCAGCTGGGCGACGAGGTAGTCGGCCGGGTTGCCGGTGTCGTACCAGCGGCCCTGGATGACCTGGCCGTACACCGCGCGGCCGCGGGCGTAGGCGTTGATGGCGTCGGTCAGGTAGATCTCGCCGGTCCGGTGCTCGTACCAGCGGCGGGTCTGCTCACGCAGTTCGTCGATGATGCCGGGGGTGACGACGTAACCGCCGATGGCCGCGTACGACGACGGTGCCCGCGCCGGGTCGGGTTTCTCGACGAGGCCGGTGATGCGCAGGGTGCCGTCGCCGAGGTCTTCCTTGACGACGGGGACGCCGTAGCGCTGGGAGTCGGCGGGGTCCATCGGCAGCAGGGCCAGCACCGGGCAGCCGGTCTGCTCGTAGGCGCGGATCAGCTGCTGGGCGCGGGGGGTCTCGGCGACGAAGACGTCGTCGGGCCACAGGACCAGGACCGGCTCGTCCCCGAAGGAGCGGGCGGCGTTCAGCACCGGGGTGCCGTTGCCGTACGGGCCGCGCTGGTCGAGGTAGGTGATGTGGCCCCTGCGGGCCAGCTCGGCCACCTCCTCGACCGCGTCCGCGTAGGCCGTCTTGCCGTCGGCGCGAAGCTGCTCGACGAGGGCCGGGTTGGGGCGGAAGTGGTCCTGGATCAGGCTCTTGCCGCCGGAGACGACGATGGTGATGTCGGTGATGCCCGAGTCCACCAGCTCGCGCACGGTGTGCTCGATCACCGGCTTGTCGCCGACCGGGAGCATCTCCTTCGGGATCGCCTTGGTGAGGGGCAGCAGCCGCGAGCCCAGCCCGGCGGCGGGGATCACGGCCCGGCGGATCGTCGGGGCCATCAGAGATTCCCCCGCAGCCCGCGCAGCAGCAGGTCCACCACCGCCGTGAAGTCCTCCTGGGCCCCCGATCGCTCCCACAGCCGGTGGTAGCCGGGGTCGTGGAAGCGCCCGGTGGCGTGGAAGACGGCGCGGGCGGTGGTCCTCGGGTCGGGGACGGCGAAGTCGCCCGCCGCCACTCCCGCCTCGATGATCCGGGTGAGCTGGCCGGTCAGGTCGGCGAGGTGTTCGCCGACCGCCTCGCCGCTCTCCCCGGCCAGCACCATGTAGGTGGCGAACAGCTCGGGGTCGTCGCCCGCCTTGCGCCGCTTGGCTTCGAAGAGCGCCGCGAGCCAGTCGCGCAGCCGGGTCTGCGGGGCGCGCGTCCCGTCGGCGGTGATGGTGGAGAGGGTCTCGGACATCCGGTCCAGCCACCGTTTCGTGACCGCCTCGCGCAGCGCCGCCTTCGTCCGGAAGTGCCGGTAGACGCTGCCGTGACTGACGCCGAGCGCGCGCGCCACGTCGACCACGGTGGCCTTGGCCGGTCCGTGGCGGCGCAGCACCTCCTCGGTCGCCTCGAGGATGCGCTCGGCGGTCAGGGTCTCGGTGGTCGGTGACATGCTCAGACCGTACCCGGAGGGCGGGTCAGCGCTCGCTGTCGAGGTGGGCCATCGCGGCGGCCGAGTAGCGCTCACCGGCGGCCGCGTCGGCCGGGACGGCGTCCTCGATCGCGGCGAGGTCGGCGGCCTCCAGGACGACGTCCAGCGCGCCCAGCGACTCCGCCAGCCGCTCCCTGGTCCGGGCGCCGACCAGCGGCACGATGTCCTCGCCCTGGGCCAGCACCCAGGCGATCGCGATCTGCGCGACGGACACGCCCTTCTGCTCGGCGATCTTCCGCAGGGCCTCCACCAGGTTCAGGTTGTGCTGGAGGTTGTCGCCCTGGAAGCGCGGCGAGTAGGCCCGGAAGTCGTTCGCGGCGAGCTTGCGGTCGGGGGTGAAGTGCCCGGAGATCAGCCCGCGCGACAGCACGCCGTACGCCGTGATGGAGATCCCCAGCTCCCGGGTGACCGGCAGGATCGACTTCTCGATGCCTCGCGAGATCAGCGCGTACTCGATCTGGAGGTCGGCGATCGGCGCGGTGGCGGCGGCCTTGCGGATGGTCTCGGCGCCGACCTCGCTGAGGCCGATGTGCCGGACGTACCCCTTCTCGACGAGCTCGGCGATCGCGCCGACCGTCTCCTCGATCGGTACGTCGGGGTCGAGCCGGGCGATGCGGTAGACGTCGATGTGGTCGACGCCCAGGCGCTGGAGGGAGTAGGCGGCGAAGTTCTTCACGGCTCCCGGACGACCGTCGTAGCCGCTCCAGCCGCCGTCGGGGTCGCGCAGGGCGCCGAACTTCACGCTGATCTGCGCCTGTTCGCGGCGGGCGGCGGGAGCGGTGCGCAGGGCTTCGCCGATCAGCAGCTCGTTGTGGCCCATGCCGTAGAAGTCGCCGGTGTCCAGCAGCGTCACGCCGGCCTCGAGGGCGGCGTGGATCGTCGCGATCCCCTCGGTCCGGTCCGCGTCGCCGTACAGCGCGGACATGCCCATGCAGCCGAGGCCGAGGGCGGAGACCTGGGGACCGGTGGTACCGAGGGAACGGGTTCGCATCGTCATGCACATCAGCATCGCATGACAGCTGACAGATTTCAACATCTGTCAGCTGTCATCTGACTGTCTGTTGCCTGCCATCTGTCGTCTGCCCTCCGGCATCTGTCCGGTCGACGGGACGGGAGGTCCGAGGACAATGGGAGATGTCGGTGCGCGGTCACCTCGGCGGCGCCTGCCGCCGGCCGAGCGGCCCTTCGCGCCGCCATGGAGGCTGCCATGAGCATCCGCATCGCCACCTTCAACATGGAGAACCTCTTCCGCCGGCCCACGGCCTTCCGCGTCGAGGACCCGGCGAAGCGCGAGGAGATCCTCGACGACTTCGCCACGCTGGTCACTCTCCTGGACCTGCCCGTGTACACGGACGACGACAAGACGAAGATCGCCGGCCTGATCGAGAAGCACCGGGCGTACGAGATCGATCCGAAGAACCCGCCGCCGATCTACGTGAACCAGTCACGTCCGGGCAAGGACTCCGGACTGTTCAAGCCGCCCGAGCCGGGAAGGAACCCCCGCATCGTGGTCACCGCCAAGGGCCGTGCCGCGTGGGCCGGTTGGGCCGAACTGGGACAGGACGACTTCGAGATGAACGTGGTGCGCAACACCGGCCGCGTGGTCTCGGAGGTCGACGCCGACATCCTGCTCACCGTCGAGGTCGAGGACCGCCTCACCCTGGAACGCTTCAACACGCAGGTGCTGGCCGGGGCGCTCGGCCGACGGCCGTACCCCTACGCCCTGCTGATCGACGGCAACGATCCCCGGGGCATCGACATCGGGATCCTCACCCGGCACCCCATCACGTCCGTGCGAACCCATCTCTTCGACACCGGCCCCGAACGTCCCGACCTGCGCCTCTTCAGCCGCGACTGCCCCGAGTTCGAGATCCAGCTCAACGGCACGCCCCTGGTGGTCCTCGGCAACCACCTGAAGAGCAAGTTCCAGGACAACCCCGACCTGCGCCTGGCGCAGGCGAAGCGGGTCGCCGAGATCTACCGGGCCGCACTGGAGCGCACCCCGCACGTCATCGTCGCCGGGGACCTCAACGACGACCCGGACAGCGACCCGGCCACGGTCCTACGGGACACCGGCCTGCGGGACGTGATGAGTCACCGCGCCTATCGCGGACTGCCCGGCACGCACGGGGAGTGCAAGAGCGAGCGGGACAAGCTCGACTATCTGCTGCTCTCCCCCGAGCTGTGGCCGGAGGTCCAGCACGTCGGGCTGGAGACCCGCGGCATCTTCGCGAAGGACATCAAGTCCTTCGACACGGTGACTTCGAAGGGCACGGCGGCCTCCGACCACGCGGCGCTCTACGTGGACCTGGACCTGTAGGCGCGGACGAAGTGGCCCCAGGCGTCCGGCCCGAACGCCAGCACACCCCGTCCGGGGTCCTTACTGTCCCGGACGGGGACGAGGGAGGTTACCTCGTCGGCGACTTCGAGGCAGGCGCCGCCTTCCGAGTTGCTGTAGCTGCTCTTGCGCCAGACGGCGGCGTTGAGGAGGTCGTCGGAGACCTCAAGGCATTGGCCGCCGTCCGAGTTGCTGTAACTGCTCTTGCGCCACGTCACGTTGCTCAAGTCGATGGCTCGCACGGCACTTCCTCCAACATACGCAAGATGAACGTCCGCGACTCGGCAGGGCTCAGCGCCAGGTCACGTACCGCATCATAAGTGCGGTGCAGACGCTCAACCCTGCTCGTTTCCTCGACCAGTTCACCTCGCACATCGTTTTCGGTATAGGCCACCGTTCGGCCATCCACCAGGCGCAGGAACATCATGTCGGTGCTGTCCAACGAGTGCAGCCCGGTGCCGAACGGCAGCACATGAAGGGTGACGTTCGGGCGCTCAGCGGCCTCCGACAGGCACTCCAACTGCTCCCGCCACTCTTGGGGATTGCGCAGCGAATTACGCAGCACCGCCTCGGAGAGGATCATCCGGAACGGGGGCGCATCGACCCCCTCCAGCACCTTCCGCCGCCCAATGCGAGCCTCGACCTGTTGCTCCAGTTCCTCACCCTTGAGCCCGCCCGCCGCGAGCGCTTCCCGCGCATAGCCAGTCGTATGCAGCATCCCGGGAGGCCTGCTCACCCCGTAGTGCCACAGCCCGATCGCCTCAGCCTCCAACAACATGTACCGCCGATACTGCTCCTTGAACTGCGAAGGATCCGCGACCGCCAGCTCCCACAGCGTGAGCAGCATCGGGGTCGTCCCGTAGTGCTGGTCGAGCGCCTCCACGATCTCCGGGCTGCCAAGGCTCTGGCCGCCCTCCATCTTCCCGAACGTCGACGCGTTCCAGCCCAGCACCACCTCCAGCTGCCGCAGGCTGTCCCCCTTCTCGGTCCGCAGGAGACGCAACTCCTCCGCGAAGCGTCGCCGTGGTTCCTGGCTGCGTCCCGTGACCACCCGCCTCGACGGCATCTCACCCCTCCGGAATTTGTGGAATATGCGCTGCCCGACGACGCCGGGCCCCACGTCAGCGGCGCGCCGACCCCGATCGCGGGCCATCCTGACGACAACCCCCACTACCCAGAGTAGCCCAACTGTCGCATTTGGTATGCAAGTTGGGTGAAAGGAGCGAAAGACATGCACGACACGCAGCACGAGCCGGGCGCTCTGCTCTACGACCCCGCGACGGACAAGGTCGGCGAGTACCAGGACCGGTCCGGTCCCTACGCGATGCTGCGGCCGGTCGGCGGCGGCCGGGAGTGGCAGGCCGACCCGGCGGCGCTGCGGCCGGCGACCGCCGAGGAGCGGCTGAGCGCGGGCGTGCGGGCGGCGAACCGGCGTGCCCGGACCGACGCGCCGTTCATGGTCGGCATCGGCACACCCCGCCCGCCCGTACCGGAGCCGGACTGCGCCGAGTGCGACGACCTGGCGGCTCGCCGGGAGAGCGCCCGCGCCGCGCACGACCGGAGCGCGGAGACGGACGCCAACGTGCTGCTGCGCGGCCACCGGCGGCGGGAGCACGAGAGCCGGGAGCACGGGAACGACGAGTGCCGGGCCCCCGAAAGGGACCCGGCACTCGTGAGTACGGACGAGGAGACGCGAGATCAGCAGCCGATCAGACGGCCGGCGAGGTAGCTCTCGATCTGGTCGAGGGACACCCGCTCCTGCTTCATCGAGTCACGCTCGCGGACGGTGACCGCGTTGTCGTCGAGGGTGTCGAAGTCGACGGTCACGCAGTACGGCGTGCCGATCTCGTCCTGGCGGCGGTAGCGGCGGCCGATGGCGCCGGCGTCGTCGAACTCGATGTTCCAGTTCTGGCGCAGCGCGGCGGCGAGGCCCTTGGCCTTGGGCGACAGCTCCGGGTTGCGGGACAGCGGCAGGACCGCGACCTTCACCGGGGCCAGGCGGTGGTCGAGGCGGAGAACGGTCCGCTTCTCCAGCTTGCCCTTGGCGTTGGGCGCCTCGTCCTCGATGTAGGCGTCGAGGAGGAAGGCCAGCATCGCGCGGCCGACACCGGCCGCGGGCTCGATGACGTAGGGGGTCCAGCGCTCCTGGGCCTCCTGGTCGAAGTAGGAGAGGTCCTGGCCGGAGGCCTTGGCGTGGGCGGAGAGGTCGTAGTCGGTGCGGTTGGCGACACCCTCCAGCTCGCCCCACTCGTTGCCGCCGAACTGGAAGCGGTACTCGATGTCAGCGGTGCGCTTGGAGTAGTGGGAGAGCTTCTCCTTCGGGTGGTCGTACCACCGCATGTTCTCCTCGCGCATGCCCAGGCCGGTGTACCAGTTCCAGCGCTGCTCCATCCAGTACTCCTGCCACGTCTCGTCCTCGCCCGGCTTGACGAAGAACTCCATCTCCATCTGCTCGAACTCGCGGGTGCGGAAGATGAAGTTGCCGGGCGTGATCTCGTTGCGGAAGGACTTGCCCATCTGCGCGATGCCGAACGGCGGCTTGCGGCGCGAAGTGGTCTGCACCTGGGCGAAGTTGGTGAAGATGCCCTGGGCGGTCTCGGGGCGCAGGTAGGCGATGGAGCCGGTGTCCTGCGTGGGGCCGAGGTGGGTGGAGAGCAGACCCGAGAACTGCTTGGGCTCGGTGAACTGGCCCTTGTTGCCGCAGTTGGGGCAGTTCACGTCCGCCAGGCCGTTCTCCGGCAGACGGTTGTGCTTGGCCTCGTACGCCTCTTCCAGGTGGTCCGCGCGGAACCGCTTGTGGCAGGAGGTGCACTCGGTCAGCGGGTCGGAGAAAGTGGCGACGTGGCCGGAGGCCACCCAGACCTCGGGGGCCAGGATGACGGACGAGTCGATACCGACCACGTCCTCGCGCGACGTCACCATGTAGCGCCACCACTGGCGCTTCAGGTTCTCCTTGAGCTCGACACCCAGCGGTCCGTAGTCCCAGGCGGCCTTCTGGCCGCCGTAGATCTCACTGCACGGGAATACGAAGCCACGGCGCTTGCTCAGGCTGACGATGGTGTCGATCTTGTCGGCGGCCACGGTGCTCTCTTCATAACGACGACGGGCGGCGAAGCGAGATGCGCTTCCAGAGAAGACTTCAGGGTACCGGCGGGGACTCCCCCTCGACCAAATCGGATCCCTACCCAGACCCTTACCCAGCCGTTACCAGGCCTTGTTGACAACGGTTTCCATATTTGTTGAAAATGACTGTCATGAACGTACGACGACGACTCATATCCACCACCGCGGTCGCGGCGGTCACGGCCCTCGGCCTCGGCACCCTCTCCGCCTGCTCCTCCGACAGCGCGGCCGCGGCCAACACGGACAAGTTCGACGTCGTCGCGTCGTTCTACCCGATGGCCTTCCTCGCCGAGCAGATAGGCGGGGACCATGTGAACGTCACCAGCCTCACCGAGCCCGGCCAGGAGCCGCACGACCTGGAGATCAGCGCCAAGCAGACCGCCGCGCTCCAGGAGTCCGACGCGGTGCTCTACCTCAAGAACCTCCAGCCCTCCGTCGACGACGCGGTGGCCCAGTCCGAGATCAAGACCAAGATCGACGCCGCCTCCCTCACCACGCTGGAGAAGCACGGCAACGAGGTCGGCGGCCACGCGGCCGAGCACGACGACCACGAGAACGAGGAGCTGTCCGGCCTCGACCCGCACATCTGGCTCGACCCGGTGCGCTACTCCCAGGTCGCCGAGGGCGTCGGCAAGGCCTTCGAGAAGGCCGACCCGGACCACGCGGCCGACTACCGGACCAACACCGCGACCCTCGTGAAGAAGCTCGACGCCCTGAACACACAGTTCGAGGACGGGCTGGCGAACACCAGGACCAAGGTCTTCGTCACCACGCACGCCGCCTTCGGTTACCTCGCCGAGCGCTACGGCCTGACCGAGGAGGCCATCAACGGCCTCGACCCCGAGTCGGAGCCCAGCGCCGCCCGCGTGAAGGAGCTTGAGAAGATGGCGAAGGCCGACGGCGTCACGACCGTGTTCTACGAGACGCTCGTCAGCGACAAGACCGCGAAGACCATCGCCTCCGACGCGAACCTCAAGACCGACGTCCTCGACCCGATCGAGGGCATCACGAAGAAGTCCCGGGGCACGGACTACTTCTCGGTCCAGAAGGCGAACCTCAAGGCGCTCGAGACAGCCCTGGGAACGAAGTGAATCTCCAGTGATCTCTACGGAGGGCGTCATGGACGCGAGCGTCACCGGCGCGAAGGCCGAGTCCGTCATCTCGCTGCGCGGGGTCCGCGCCGAGCTGGGCTCGCGCCCGGTCCTGCGGGGCATCGACCTCACGGTGCGGCGCGGTGAGGTCGTCGCCCTGCTCGGCGCGAACGGCTCGGGCAAGTCGACCGCCGTACGCAGCGTGATCGGCCAGGTCCCGGTCAGCGCCGGGGAGGTCGAGCTGTTCGGCATCCCGCAGCGCCGGTTCCGGGACTGGGCGCGGATCGGATACGTACCGCAGCGCACGACGGCCGCCGGCGGGGTCCCGGCCACCGTGACGGAGATCGTCTCCTCGGGCCGGCTCTCCCGCACCCGCTTCGGCGTCTTCCGCAAGGCCGACCGCGAGGCCGTACGGTACGCCCTGGACCTCGTGGGCATGGCCGACCGGGCCAGGGACAACGTCGACGCCCTCTCCGGCGGCCAGCACCAGCGCGTGCTGATCGCCCGCGCACTGGCCTGCGAACCCGAGCTGCTGATCATGGACGAGCCGATGGCGGGCGTCGACCTGGCCAGCCAGGAGGTCCTGGCGCGGACCCTGAAGGACCAGGTCGCGGCCGGTACGTCCGTCCTGCTCGTCCTGCACGAACTGGGCCCCCTGGAGCCCCTGATCGACCGGGCGGTCGTCCTGCGCGACGGCTGCGTCCAGCACGACGGCCCGCCCCCGCGCGCCCTCGGCCAGCACGCGCTGCCCGGCCACGACCACGTACACCCGCACGCACCCGCGGGCGCCGAACCGATCCGCACGGGACTGCTGAGCTGATGGACTTCCTGAACTACGCCTTCATGCAGCGGGCGCTGCTGGCCGCCGTCCTGGTCGGCATCACGGCCCCCGCCGTCGGCATCTACCTCGTCCAGCGCCGCCAGGCCCTCATGGGCGACGGCATCGGCCATGTCGCGATGACCGGCGTCGGCCTGGGCTTCCTGCTGTCCTGGTCCCCGGTGTGGATGGCCACCGCCATCTCGGTCCTGGGCGCGGTGACCATGGAACTGATCCGCTGGTACGGCAGGACCCGCGGCGACATCGCCCTCGCCATGCTCTTCTACGGCGGTATGGCCGGCGGCGTGATGTTCATCAACCTCGCGCCGGGCGGCTCGAACGCCAACCTGACGTCGTACCTGTTCGGATCGCTGTCCACCGTCTCCGAGTCGGACGTCACGGCGATCTGCCTGCTCGCGGCCTTCGTGGTCGTCGTCACCCTGGGCCTGCGCCGCCAGCTCTTCGCGGTCAGCCAGGACGAGGAGTTCGCCCGGGTCACCGGCCTGCCGGTCCGCGCGCTGAACCTGCTGACGGCGATCACGGCGGCGGTCACCGTGACGGTGGCGATGCGGGTGGTGGGCCTGCTGCTGGTGTCGGCCCTGATGGTGGTCCCGGTGGCCGCGGCCCAGCAGCTCAGCCGCAGCTTCGCCGCCACCTTCGCGATCGCGGTGGCGATCGGCGTGACGGTGACCATCGGCGGCACGGTCACCTCGTACTACCAGGACGTCCCGCCCGGTGCGACGATCGTGCTGCTGACCATCGCCGCGTTCATCGCGCTGAGCGTGCTGGCCGCACCCCTGGCCCGCCGCCGCGCCCGCGCGCTGGCGGCGGCCCAACCCGCCGGGGATCCGGCGGAGTGCGCGATTCCGGCCACCCGGGCGGCGGGGGACGAGGTCGGCGTCTGACCGCGCACAGCCGGTGCTGGCACAATGGCCCGGCAAGCCGCAGACGTGAGGAGGCAACGGTGACAACCGCTGGACCGCCCGTGAAGGGCCGTTCCACCCGGCAGCGTGCCGCTGTCGCGGCGGCGCTCGACGAGGTCGACGAGTTCCGCAGCGCCCAGGATCTGCACGACATGCTCAAGCACAAGGGCGACTCGGTGGGCCTGACCACGGTCTACCGCACCCTCCAGTCCCTCGCCGACGCGGGCGAGGTCGACGTCCTGCGCACCTCGGACGGCGAGTCGGTGTACCGCCGGTGCTCCACCGGCGAGCACCACCACCACCTCGTCTGCCGCGTCTGCGGCAAGGCCGTGGAGGTCGAGGGCCCGGCGGTGGAGAAGTGGGCCGAGGCGATCGCCGCGGAACACGGCTACGTCAACGTGGCCCACACCGTGGAGATCTTCGGTACCTGCTCGGACTGCGCGGGCGCCTCCGGCGGCTGAGCGGTCGTACGGTGCGGGTCGGACGGGGTGACCGGCCCCTGGGGGCTGCGCCCCCAGACCCCCCTTCGGCCCAGAACGGGCCTCGTCCTCGATCGCCGGACGGGCTGAAATGCTCAGCCTCGGCCGAAGCAGCGTCGACGGGCCGGGTGAACGCACGGAGGCTACGAGGTGGCCTCCTGGCCCGGAGTCTTCCCCTCCATGGCCAAGAGTTCCTCATTCGTGATCGCGCCGCCGAAACGACGGTCCCGGGACGCGAACTCGACGCACGCCCGCCACAGGTCACGGCGGTCGAAGTCGGGCCACAGGACGTCCTGGAAGACCAGCTCCGCGTACGCGCTCTGCCAGAGCAGGTAGTTGGAGGTGCGCTGCTCGCCGCTCGGCCGCAGGAACAGGTCGACGTCCGGCATGTCCGGGTAGTACAGGTACTTCGCGAGGGTCTTCTCGTTGACCTTCGACGGGTCGAGCCGGCCCGCCTTCACATCCTCGGCGAGCGCCTGCGCCGCGTCCGCGATCTCCGCCCGGCCGCCGTAGTTCATGCAGAAGTACAGGGTGAGACGGTCGTTGTCCTTGGTCTGCTCCTGGGCGACCTGGAGCTCCTTGGCGACCGACTTCCACAGCTTGGGCATCCGGCCCACCCAGCGCACCCGGATGCCGAGCTCGTCGAGCTGGTCGCGGGTCTTGCGGATGAAGTCGCGGTTGAAGTTCATCAGGAAGCGGACCTCGTCGGGCGAGCGCTTCCAGTTCTCGGTGGAGAAGGCGTACAGCGAGATGTTGCGCACACCCATCTCGACCGCGCCCTGCAGCACGTCGAGGACCTGCTCGGCGCCGACCTTGTGCCCCTCGGTGCGCGGCAGCCCGCGCTCCTTGGCCCAGCGGCCGTTGCCGTCCATGACGATCGCCACATGCTCGGGGATCAGCTCGCCCGGAAGCTTCGGCGGGCGCGCGCCGGACGGGTGCGGCTCCGGCGTCCTGTACTCACGACGCTGCCGCCCCAGGAACCCGCGTACCACCATGTGCCTCTCGTCTCCTCTGACTTTCGCTTGCTTGTTTCTGTACTGGTTTCTCTGCGTGCTTATTTCTCCACGTACCTGAGCGAGCGCAGCCCGCGCTCCAGGTGCCAGTGCAGATAGGCGGACACCAGCCCGCTGCCCTCCCGGACGTGCCTCGCCTCGCACGCGTCCGCCGTCTCCCAGTCTCCCGTGAGCAGCGCGCCCAGCAGGACCAGGGTCTGTGGCGAGGGAACGACGCTGCCGGCCACCCGGCAGTCGACGCAGACGGAGCCGCCGGCCGCGACGGAGAAGAACCGGTTGGGTCCCGGCATTCCGCACTTGGCGCAGTCGCCGAAGCTCGGCGCGTATCCGTTGACGGCCAGCGACCGCAGCAGGAACGCGTCGAGGACGAGGTGCGGGGCGTGCTCCCCGCGGGCCAGGGTGCGCAGCGCCCCGACGAGCAGCAGGTACTGCTGGACGGCCGGCTCGCCCTCGTGGTCGGTGAACCGCTCGGCGGTCTCCAGCATGGCCGTCCCGGCGGTGTAGCGGGCGTAGTCGGTCACGATCCCGCCACCGTAGGGAGCGATGATCTCGCTCTGTGTGCACAGCGGCAGCCCGCGTCCGACCAGTTCGCTGCTGCCCCGCGCGAAGAACTGCACGTCGACGTGGGAGAAGGGTTCGAGGCGGGCGCCGAACTTGGACTTCGTCCGCCGCACTCCCCGCGCCACGGCCCGCACCCGCCCGTGCCCGCGCGTGAGCAGCGTGATGATGCGGTCGGCCTCGCCGAGTTTCTGGGTCCGCAGGACGATGCCGTCGTCCCGGAAGAGACTCATCGGGCACCGCCGGGGGCGGCCTGCCGGGGGTGCGGCATGCCGCGGTCCGCCGCACCCGGCTCTCGGGTGGGGGGCACGATGCCGTCGTCGCGGAACAGGCTCATGCGCCCATTCTCGCCTACGCCGGAGGAGCGGTGTGCCCGCCCGCCGTGATCCCTCGGACGGTGCGCCCCCGACCAGGGACGGCGCAACCGGCGGCGCAACCGGCGGGAGCGCGGAGACGTCCGTGACAGAGGAGACCATGATCCTCGACGGACGGAGAGAACGATCTTAAGCTCGCACCTTTCCCCCAGGCCCTCCCGCCGCACCCTGCTGACGGCCGGCGCGGCCACCACGGCCGTCCTGCTCACGGCGGGCCCCGCCGGGGCCGCCACGGACCCCGTCACCGACCGCCTGCGCGACCTCGAAGCCGGGCACGGCGCCCGTCTCGGCGTGTTCGCGTACAACGTGCGCACCGGACGCTCGGTCCGCTACCGCGCCGACGAACGCTTCCCGGTCTGCTCCCTGTTCAAGACCCTCGCGGTCGCGGCCGTCCTGCGGGACCTGCCCGAGGGAACACTGGACCGCCGCGTCTTCTGGACGACGACGGACGTGGTGGAGAACTCCCCCGTCACCCGGGACCATGTGGCCGACGGCATGACGATCGCCGAGTTGTCCGCCGCGGCCATCCAGCGCAGCGACAACACGGCCGGCAACCTGCTCCTGCGCGAGATCGGCGGCCCCGCCGCGCTCACCCGCTTCGCCCGTTCCGTGGGCGACCGCGTGACCCGCCTCGACCGCTGGGAGCCGGAGCTCAACTCGGCCGAACCGGACCGGATCACGGACACCACCAGTCCGTACGCGATCGGCCGCACCTACGCCCGGCTCGTCCTCGGCGACGCGCTGGCCCCGGCCGACCGCCGGCGCCTGACCGACTGGATGCTCGGCACCGTCACCAGCGCCAACCGCTTCCGCACCGGACTCCCGGTGACCTGGACGGTCGCCGACAAGACCGGCGGCGGCTGGTACGGCGCCAACAACGACGCGGGCATCGCCTGGACCCCGGACGGCGCCCCCGTCGTCCTGGCGGTCCAGCTCACCAAGCCGGCCCGGGACGCGGCCTACGACAACGAACTGATCGTGGAGACGGCGAGGCTGCTGGCGGAGACGCTGGGCTAGGTCGTGTCCGCAAAGTAGCGCCGGCTGCCCGGAGGGCTGGGCTCGCGGCGTCCGGTGCGTGTGATCGCAAGGCGGAGGGTCGCCCTCGTACCGGGTGTACGTGGGCGATCCCGACAACGCGGCGATCCCGACAACGCGGCGAGCGCGCGTGCCGGGCGTCGCGAGCCAGGCGGGACTTTGCGGACACGACCTAGGACCCGTCGGGCCTCAGCCGGACGCTGTCGGGAACGCCGTTCGGGGAAGTGCCCGGGGCGGCGGCCTCCCACAGCTGGTCGAACCGGCGGATCAGGGGCTGGACCTCGTCGGCCCGGGCGTTCACCGTCGTCGAGGTGTTCACGCTGAGCTGGTCCGCGTGGATCTCGTACGACAGCACCCCGTCGAAGAGGATGCAGTCGATCATCTTGCCGCGGCGCAGGAACAGCGGGAGTTCCTCCAGGGCCACCACCCGGACCTGGATGCCCATCTCCCGCTGCTCCGCGCAGATCGGTTCCAGGGCGGCCAGTTCCTCGGGCCGCTTCACGATGAACAGGCGCCGGACCGAGATGTGCCGTTCGAGGATCGCCTCGCGCTGGGCGGTCAGATAGCGTCCGGCCGGCTCGGTGTTCCAGAACCCGTCGTCGACGACGGTGGTGCTGATGGCGTCGATGCTCGTCCTGGCGCACTTGGTGAGGGTCAGGAGCCAGTCGTGGTTCTCGCCCGCACACTCGGCGCTGAGGTTGGTGAAGTCCTCCATCTGCGCGGCGAGACGGTCGATCTCCGAATGCGCGAACTCGTGCAGGATGTCGGGCCCCATGGACACCACCTTGGTGGCGTGCTCGGCGAGCCGGGGCACCCCGTCGCCGCGCAGCTTCTCCACCTCGGTGAAGAGCTTCGTCGCCTCGCCTATGTCGGCGAACCGCTTGTCGACCGACTCCCGGAGATCGCCCAGCTGGCTGACGAAGGACGCCAGGAACTGCACGATCAGCACGATGCCGCCGCACAGCACGGACAGCACGAGCTGCCACGGGCCGTCCTCCTCGGACGGTCCGACGACATTGGTGAGCAGGTAGACGCCGCCGCCCGTCACCACCGTGATCAGGATCTTCTGCGTCACATGCCGGGCGCCCTCGGCGTCCCGGATCCGGTCGCCCCGGAAGTTCGGGTTCGTCGGTGCATGCATCTCTGTGTCTCCCCCGTCGGGATGCTGCGCGAACAGATGTCGTGTTGCCGTCAGGACAGGGCCGGTACCTCACCCCGGACGAGGTTCTGCAGTGCCAGCTGGTCCCGGATGCGCTGTGCCATGGTGTTCCACTGTCTGGTGAACCCCGGGTGCCGCTCCAGCTCCTCCCAGGGCGGGCTCAGGGCCCGGTCCAGGCGCGCCTGGGGCATCCACAGGTGCACCAGATGGTCGACGAGCGGACGCAGCACCTTCATCGCGGCCGCCTGGTTCTCGGAGCCGGGCGGCAGGCCGTCGAGCTTGTCGCCGACGGTCGTCAGCAGCCAGTCGTGCAGGGCCAGGTCCTCGCACAGCGTGGCCGCGGCCACCGGTGTGGTCCCTCGCGGCAGCCGCAGCTCGACGATCCGCAGGCCTGAGCCGAGTTCGGTGAAGAGCGCCGACGCCGGCTCGCCGTCGCCGGCCGGTGAGGCGGTCCAGCGCAGGCTGGTGTCGGTGGTGGTGAGCGGAGCGTCGTGGTCCAGGAGGTCGTGCCGGCGGGAGATCCTCGCCAGCAGACTCTCGGCGATCGAACCGACGTCCAGCCGGTCCTGCTGATGTCCGGTCAGGAAGCCCTCGGTGACGGACTTCTCGGGCAGACTGCCGACCGGGACCAGCGAACCGGGCCGGACCAGGTAGTACCCCCAGGGCCGGCGCCGCTCGGGCCCGGTGGCTGGGGCGGAGAAGTACGCCGTCGACTGCAGGACGCGGCCCTCGACGAGCCCCGCGTGCGCGGCCACGGTGCCGACCGCGCGGACCTTGACCCCGGTGGCGGTGGGCAGCCGGCAGTCGACGCCGGTGAGGACGTCCGGGGACAGGGCGTGCCGGTTGGGGCGCCGCGAGGTCCGGACGGGTTCGTCGGCGCGCAGCCGCAGCAGCCGCACGGCCGTCCGCTCGTCCACCGCCCTGCGGGTGGGCAGCAGACAGGTCCGCACCTCACCGCAGATGAGGACGGGACCGGAGGTCGTGCCCAGGCCGCCCATGTCACAGCCCCGGCGGGAACACGTAGGACGTGCGGTCCACGACCCCCGCGGGCACCGAGAAGCCCTCGCCGGCGGACCGCGCGGCGACCTGTGCGAGCGCCTCGGCCTCCACGTGGACCTGGTCGAGGATGACGCGTACGGCGTGCTCGACGGGCAGGAACCGGGTCGGCAGGACGCTGCACGTGACGTAGGCGGTGAAGGGCGTCGCGGCGGGGTTGAGCTGGAGGACGGGCGGCAGCGCGTCCCACTCGGCCGGGAACTCCGCGCCCTGCCAGCGGGTGGGGGTCAGCACGGCCGCGCCGTTGTCCCGCAGCAGCCCGAGCCGGACCAGCTGCCAGACGGAGGCCAGGAAGGCGCAGGACCAGGTACGCGCGTCCTCGGGCCCGTTCCACAGTTCCACGTCCAGGAACACGGAGTGGCCGCGGGCCTCGGTCTCGCTCGGCGGCTGCCAGACGCCGGTGGAGTCCAGGGCTGCCGAGGTCCGCTGGGAGGGGGCGCGGCGGCCGTTGGTGAGCCAGCCGGTGCGGCCGACGGGCGGACGGAAACCGTTGCTGCCGGGCGGCGGGGACTCCACCAGCCGGTGCAGGACGGACTCGGCCGGTCGGGCCCGGTCGCGGTGGTCGGAGCCGCCGGGGCCGAGGGCGGGGCCGGCGCAGCCCGACTCGCGGGCCAGGTAGTCGATGGTCAGCCCGGTCTCGGCCGCCGCCGCCAGCAGGGGCGGGATCAGCTCGGCGGGGGTCGCCAGCCGGGAGAAGTAGTCGTCGATCAGGAAGCAGGTGCTGATCCGGGGCTTGCGGCCCGGCGGCAGCGGGCCGAGACCGGCCCGGGCGGCCTCCACCCAGGGCCGTACGCCGGCGAAGTGCCGACGCAGCCGGACGGCCCCCTCGGCGAAGTCCTCCATGTACAAGTGGCCCAATTCCAGGGAGAGATGGGAGAAGGGCACGGATTCGGTGCGCGGGTCGGCGCTGCTCTCCCGGAAAACGGTGCCCGGCCCGTTCACAACTGCCCCCAGAACTTGTCGTCGGTCAGCCGCTGCGCGAGATCCCCGATGGCTTGCCAGGTCTCGTTGTTGGCGATCCGGCGGTCGTGCACGTCCTCGTCGGTGATGAGGCGTTCCTGCCACTGGAGGACGGGTTCCAGCGGAATGGACGCCAGCACCCGGGTTCTGCCGATGCCTCGGCCGGCCGCGAGTTCCTCGAGTTCCTTGTCGCACTGCCGCATCCACGCGTACTGCGCGGGCGACACCTGGGACCACAACGGCGACTCGAGATCGGGCACCGCGGCACGGACGAACCTGATGGCGCCGCCCAGCACGTCGGGGTCGTGCCCGATGGCCGTACCGGCTTGCACTATCCCCTGTTTCCCGAATACGAGTTCGGCCGCCGCCATGACGTGCTGGCGGGTCCACCGGTGATAGACGAGCCAGCGGTTCTTGAGGCGGCCGAGCCCGCCTCGGGGCGAGGTCGCGGCGAGTGCCAGGTCCATCGCATAACTGCGTCCGGCGCTCAGGTCGATGATGATGAGGTCGAATTCGCGTTTCAGCCGCAGGACGAGGTCCACACAGCGGTGCAGGTTCTCCTCGTCGGTGACGAATTCACCGGCCGTGCGGTCGCCGGGCAGCAGTACCAGCCGCCCGGAGCCGCCGGGCCTGCCGCGCAGCACGGGGTGTTCGGTGCGCGCCCAGACGTCGACCCGCAGCGGCTCGCCCGTCTTGCCCTTCAGATACGAGTGCAGGCCGCGCCCCTCGGCCTCGGAGAGGACGTCGGGCAGGTCGAACACGGCGGCGGCGGTGGGCGAGCCGAAGTCGAAGTCCAGGTAGCAGACGTCGTCCCCGTCCAGCGCGCGGTGATACGCGAGGTTGGCGCTGGTGACGGAGCGGCCGGTGCCTCCCTTGTCGGAGGCGGCGAAGACGAGCACCTTCACACCCCCCGGGCGTCTGCGCCCCGGGCGCGGGCCAGGGCGTAGAGCCGGGCGAGGACGCCGAGGGCGAGCGCGTGGGCGGTGCCGGGCTGTTTGTCGACGAGCTGACGGGCGCGACGCAGGTCGGCCTCGATGCCCTTGATCTCTTCTCCCTGGGGACTCTTCGGGGCGGGAGCGGGCTGCTCCAGCTGCTCCTTGCCGAACAGGTGGGCCGCCTCGCTGAGCGCCGCCTGGGCGAGGGCGGTCATCTCGGAGCTTCGGATCGGATCCTGTGTGTAGAGGGCGTGCGCGGCGACCATGCACTCGGTGACGCGCTCGGTGATGCTCCAGGACAACGGTCCTGTGCGGACCGGTGATTCGGG
Source organism: Streptomyces sp. NPDC058295 (assembly GCF_042880655.1). NCBI lineage: Bacteria > Bacillati > Actinomycetota > Actinomycetes > Kitasatosporales > Streptomycetaceae > Streptomyces > Streptomyces sp. NPDC058295. The sequence continues at coordinate 137,563 of NZ_JBHVYO010000012.1, read as the reverse complement.
GTACACGGCGTGCACGTTGTCCCACAGGCCGACCCCCTCGCCGTCGCTGACGCGACGGGCCCAGAGGTGGTCGAGGATGCTCTCGGCGAGTGCGAGCAGACGGTCCTGCGAGCCGATGTTCCGGGACAGCGCGCACAGTTGGACGGTCCGCTTGAGCAGTTGCGCGGAGAAGTCGCCCATCGTCCACTTCATGGCCGGACCGATCTCCTCACTGCCCAGCAGCGGGAGGGTGACTCCGGGGTTGTGCAGACCGATCGCCGGGTCCTCACGGGCCGTGCGGCTCGTGATGCGGCCGCGTTCGGCGAGGCGTTCCATGACGGCGACGGTGCGGGTGAGGTCGTCGTCGGTGGCACGGCGGCGCAGCAGGTCGTGGACGAGGATCGAGGCCACCGACAGGGAGAAGTACTCGGACTCCAGCTGCTGGAGCGTGGTGCGCCAGGGGATCTCCTCCAGCGGCCAGGTGGCGGCGTCGAAGCGGGCGATGCCCGACCAGTACTGCTGGGTGATCTCCCAGCGCAGCCGCAGCGCGTCGGCCAGCTTCTGCTGTTCGGCGGTGAGCAGGCCGAGGACGAGGGTGCGCTCGGAGGACAGGTCGGGGATGCCGTCGAGGGCGACGACGGTGAAGTACAGGTACGGCACGGCGTGGGCGACGCCCTGGGGCTGCTTGCCGATGTCCTGGGCGGTCTGCGCCTCGACCTCGACCTCGGGTGCGTCCTTCACCAGGCTCCAGGCCCAGCCGCACTCGAACAGCCGGTTCTCGTTGCGGAGTTGGTCGGCGACATCGGTGTCCAGGCCGAGGGTGACGCTCTCGCTGATGAGGGCGCGCAGCGACTTGAACCGGTCCTGGAAGCGTTGCAGGACCTGGCGGTCGGACAGCCGGCCCCGGCCGAGCAGCCGGGCGAGCGCCTGCCCCTGGTCGGAGGCGATGTCGACGACGTTCACGGTGAAGGAGCGCAGCAGGCTCACCATGGCCGCGGTCAGGCGGGCGCTGGTCGCCTCTTTCAGCTTGTCGATGCGGGCGAGGGTGCTGGCCCGCTGGGTCTTGCCCCGGTACACCTTGAGGAAGCCGAGGGTGGCCAGGCAGAGCGTGATCGACATGGAGTAGGAGTCGACGACTCCCACTTCCTCCTGCTCCTTGGAGAGTTCGTGCTCCGGGTTCTCCGGGGCGAAGTAGTAGCCGCCGGCGAAGGTCGGACTCTCCTCGCCGCGGTGGTTCTCCATGAAGTCGTCGAGGATCTCCAGGAGGTTCATGGGAATCTCGCTGGAGTCACCCGCGTTCCTGAGGGCCCTCTCCACGTCCAGCTGGGTGGTGTCGGGGTCGTCCAGGCGGAACGGTTCGATTTCGGTGGCGGGGTACAGAAGGCAGAGCAGCCGCTCCGCGTCGGCGACGCTGCTGCGGCCGCCCCATTCACCCCACTGCCATTCTCCGTTGTCGAAAGAATGGCGGGCGATGGCCTGCCACACTTCGAGCAGGTTCTGTCTCGGCTTGATCTGCATGCCCATTCCCCTCGCACAGGCCCGTCACCATGTAAAAGAACTCCGACATCTTATTCGTCGCGTCGCTCTTTACGTTGCCCGCAGGCCAGGATCATACCCGTGTAGCCGTCCCGTACAAGCTGCTTGGGATTGGCCGTGCGGTGAATCTCCACATGGTCCGCGTAACCGCTGAGAACCGCCCGAACTTCGGATTCGTCGATATCGCGGGCGGGAAACTTGTGAGAACCGACGCGATATCCTTCGGAATGCTCCATGAAGGCGGCGGCGAAAGGTGCCCCGGAATTCAGGGCGTTCATGAAACACCCCACTCCTCGCCGGAATTCGGCGAGCGAGGTGGTGATGGACTCGGCGACGAAGAACATCGTGCCGAGGTCCCAACGGCGCGTATCGGCGCAGAGATCGAAGAGACTGCCCGACTCCGGTTGCTGGACGGCCTCCTTGAACCGGACCCTGGGCGTCATGCTGAGCGTGGCATATGCCTCGTCCTTGCACAGGACGTTCCAGAACTGATCCCAGTGGGGAGCGTAGTCGGGGCACTGCCTCCGGAGATAGTCCAGATTCCGGGCGGACCGCTCCAGCAGCGTGATCCGGTCACACCAGGGAAGCATGGCGAGGGCCGGATAGAGATTGGGTCCGGCGCCGACGTCGATACCGGAAGCCACCCGCCCACGACCTCGGAAGTGATCACTGAAGTGATCGCGCACATGGGAGAGGATCTCCTCGTCCACGGCCTGCATCTCGAGGTAATTGTGGCTGATGTACACGCCGGGATCGAAGTCGTCCCAGAGCACATCATCATTCAGCTTTTGGTCAGCGGCGGGCGGTACCGAGGTCATGATTCAGCGTAGCAGGACGCATGGGTCTTGAAGGAGTGGGTGCACAGAGCAATGATGGAGATCAGGTACGCAAATCGCACTGGCTGCAATTCGATTTGTCGACATTCACAAGGGGACGGTATGACTCCTCTTCCCGGAGATCGTTTTCCGTCGGGCACCGGTTCGATAATGAGCCAGATGTCCGGAGAGAGACCCTTACGGATCAGAGCGGTCACCGAGGCGGATCTACCCCATATCGTGCGCCTCGATGCCGACGCGTTCCCGCACGGCCCCTACCCCTACTTCGTCCTGCGCCAGCTCCTCGCCGCCTGCGCCGACTTCGTGTACGTCGTGGACGACGGCACGGATCTCCACGGCTACGTGCTCGCGACCTCGCCGAACGACGCGCAGAGCTGGGTTCTCAGCCTCGCGATCAGCCCCGGGCTGCGCGGAAAGGGTTTCGGTCGGCAACTCATGACGAAACTGCTCGGCCTGCTACGGACGAAGGGCGCCCATTCCGTCCGGCTCTCCGTGGAGCCGCGCAACGACTCGGCCATCGCGCTGTACCGCTCCCTGGGCTTCGTCCCGGATCCCGACGGACCCCGCGCGGACTACTTCGGCCCGGGCGAGGACCGTCTCCTCATGACACTCACCCTGTGAAACCCACCCCGCGACGCCGACACGGTGACGCTCGACCTGTGACGCTCACCCGGTGAACTCCCCGAACCCCCGCACATACCTGCGCTGCCAGGGCGTCTCCACCGCGCGTCGGTCGTAGTGGCGGCGGACGTAGTCCACCGCCTCGGCCGCCGGTACGCCGTCCAGGACCGCCACACAGGCCAGGGCCGTTCCGGTGCGGCCGCGGCCGCCGGCGCAGGCGATCTCCACGCGTTCGCCGGCCGCGCGGCGCCACGCCTCGGCGAGGGTCGCGTGGGCCTGCGCGCGGTCGCTCGGGAGGCGGAAGTCGGGCCAGCGGAGCCAGCGGGACTCCCAGGGCGGCCGCGGGGGCCGCGCGCCGAGGAGGTAGACGCCGTACGCGGGGGTCGGGGCCGTACGGTCGAGCGGGCGGCGCAGGCCGCGGCCGCGGATCAGGCGGCCGGACGGCAGCAGGAGCACCCCGGGGTCGCCCTCACGCCAGACCCACGCGTCGTTTCTCATCTCCCCATTCGAACGCGGTCACGGGGGACGGGCAACCGATTCGGCGCAACCGGTGGTCTGGAGGGCGAGGAGGGTGCTTGATGCAGGCCGAACAAGAAGACCGGTTCCAGGAGTTCGTCAGAGCCCGGTGGTCCCGGCTCGTACGGACCGCGTATCTGCTCACGGGGGACGTTCACCACGCGGAGGACCTGACGCAGACCGCGCTGGCCAAGGCGTACCGGTCGTGGCGGCGGATCTCGCGCAGCGACAACCCGGAGGCGTACGTGCGGCGGATGCTGGTCAGTTGCAACAGTGACCGGTTCCGCAAGCGGCGGGTCACCGAGGCGCTGACCGCGGCGCCGCCGGAGCGGGCGGGGCGCGACGAGGGCGCGGGGCGGGTGGATGAGCGTGGCTCCCTGTTGGCCGGGCTGGCCCAACTGCCGCCGAAGCAGCGGGCGGTGGTGGTCCTGAGGTATTGGGAGGACCTGTCCGAGGCGGAGGTGGCCGACGTGCTCGGCTGCTCGCCCGGCACGGTCAAGAGCCAGGCGTCGAAGGGGCTCGCGAAGCTGCGCATGTATCCGGGGCTGGCCGCCGACCGCACGGTGTCCGGCGGCCGGGAGCAGGGTCAGGGCCAGGGCCCTCGGGGTCAGGGCCACCGTCATGTTCCGGTTCCGGGTCGGGTTCAGGGAGGCAGCAGGTGAACGGGGCGGGAGAGCAGGTGGACCAGGAGGACTTCGGGTTCGAGGAGCGGATGCGTGAGCTGCTTGCCGAGGACGCGTACACCATCCGGCCCTCGTCGGCGCCGTATCCGGCGATCCGGCGGCGTGGACTGGCCGAGCGGCGGCGGCGCGTGGCGATGACCGGGGCGGCGCTGATGACACTGGCCGCGGTGCCCGTGGGGGCGTACGCCGTGGCCGGGGGGAACGGGGAGCGGGGCGCGGACACGGCGGCGCCGAAGCCGTCGGTCAGCGCCCCGCACAGCCCGGCCGGGAGCACGGGTGGGAGCACCGGCGGAAGCCCGTCCGCCACCTCGGCGGGCACGGCCGGCGGACCCGCGCAGCCGGCCACGGACGGCCAGCTGCTCGACGGGATCACCTTCGCGCAGGCGGCGGACGGGCTGGAGGAGTGCCTGACCGCCGAGGGCGGGTCGGCCGGCGGCGCCGGCGATCTCGGCAAGGCCGAGGACTACCGGATCATCCTGGCGATCAAGAGCACCGGAGACTCCAACGCGCCCGGCGACGGCATCTACGTCACCGCGGTGAAGGAGCGGTCCGCGGGCAGCTGGGTGGTCTGCTCCCTCAAGGACGGTGTGGCCTCGGGCATCAGCGTCGGCTCGATCGACACCGGGGTGCCGGGCACGGGCCCGGTCTCGGTGGACAGCAACGGCGAGCAGCTGTACCAGCAGTCGTTCATGGACAAGGGCAGGTGGAAGCTGCCGTTCCGGTGGGGAATGATCGGCACCGTCGAGGCGTCGGTGGCCAAGGTGACCGTGTCCTACGGCGACGGCGACCCCGTGACCGCGGCCCTGGACCACGGCTGGTTCGCCGCCGCCGGTCTGTTGGACCAGCAGGTCACGCTGGCCCCGCACATCAAGGGCTACGACGGCTCCGGCAAGCTGGTCTACGACTCCGACCAGGACGGGACGTACCAGCGCACGCTGCCCTAGCCGCGACGTCGGTCAGGGCGCGCTCGGCCCCGGTGTCACCAGCCCCGACTCGTAGGCCACGATGACCAGTTGGGCCCGGTCCCGGGCGCCCAGCTTGCCCATGATCCGGCTGACGTGGGTCTTCGCGGTGAGCGGGCTGAGACCCAGCTCCTCGGCGACCCCGGCATTGGTCAGGCCGCGGGCGACCAGGGCCAGCACCTCGCACTCCCGTTCGGAGAGACACTCCGGGCCGCCCGCCGTGGGCGGTCCGGACGGGCCGCGCAGGAACTGGGCGATCAACCGGGCGGTGGGCCCCGGCGACAGCAGCGCCTCGCCCGCGGCGACCGTGCGGATGGCATCGAGGAGGTCGGCGGGCCGGGTGTCCTTCACCAGGAAGCCGGCCGCCCCCGCACGCAGCGCCTCGACGATGTTCTCGTCGGTGTCGTACGTGGTCAGGACCAGGACGCGTACCCCGGCCAGCTCCTCGTCGGCGGCGATCAGCCGGGTCGCCTCGATGCCGTCGAGGTCGGGCATCCGGATGTCCATCACCACCAGGTCGGGGCGTTGTCCGCGGGCCAGCGCCACCGCCTCCCGGCCGGTACCGGCCTGTCCGACCACCCGCATGTCCGGCGCCGACTCCACGAGCATCGCGAACGCCTCCCGTACGAGGGTCTGGTCGTCGGCGAGCAGCACTCTGAGCGGCTTCATCGGTCCTTCCCGTGCGGCAGTACGGCGCTCACTTCGAAGCCCTTCCCGTCGTCGCGCGGTCCGGCCTCCAGCGAGCCGCCGACGCTGCGCGCCCGCTCCCGCATCCCGACGATCCCGAAACCGGGCGCTCCGCCGCCGACCGTCACCCGGCCGCCGCCACCCGCACCGCCGCCTCTCCCCATGCCGCCGTCTCCCCCCGTGTCCACGCCCGCGCCGTCGTCGGTGACCCTGAGCCGCAGGGCGTCCTGCTCCTCGTACACCCGGACCCGGACCCCGACCCCCGCCGTCAGGTCGTCGGGTCCGCCGTCCCGGCCGCCGTGCCGCACCGCGTTCGTCAGTGCCTCCTGGACGATCCGGTAGGCGGCCGCGCCGACCGCGGGCGGCACCTCCCCGGACCGTACCGTCAGTTCGACCCGCGCACCGGCCGCACGGGCCGTCTCCGCGAGGTCGGACAGGCCGTGCAGGCCCGGGAGCGAACCCCGGGCGTCCGGTGTGCCGAGGTCGCGCAACACCTCCAGCGTCGTACGGAGTTCGCCGCGCGCGCTGCGACAGGTCCCGGCGATGTCGTCGAGGGCCTTGGCGACGGCCGCGCGGTCCAGGCGGTCCGGGTCGGCGGCCAGGACGTGCGCGGCGACGGAGGTCTGCACACCGATCAGGGTGATGGTGTGCGCGAGCAGGTCGTGCAGGTCGCGGGCGATGCGCAGGCGTTCCTCGGCGACGCGGCGGCGGGCCTCCTCCTCCCGGGTGCGTTCGGCGCGCTCGGCGCGCTCGACGATGGCGGCGACGTACCGGCGGTAGTAGCGGACGTCGATGCCGCAGAACAGACAGGCGATGATCCAGCCGGAGATCCGCAGGAGCTCCAGCGCTTCGGCCGGGTCGGAGAGGGCGTTGATGATCAGTGCCGGGCCGAGGACGGCACCCCCGGTGATCAGGGTCCGGCGCACCGTGCCGGTCGCCGCGACCGTGTACAGCGCCACCATGCTCGTGGCGACGGGCGCGGCGTGGTCGTTGTCGAGGGCGTGGTACGGGGCGACGCAGGCCACCACCGCGAGCAGGACCAGCAGCGGCCGACGGCGCCGCCACGCGAGGGGCACGTTCGCGGTCAGCAGCAGCGTCCAGCCGAGCGCGTCGGGCCGGGGCCCGTCGCCGACGAACAGGGCGAGGGCCGTGCCGAGCGCGGTCGTCGCGACGGCCAGCAGCACGTCGTTGCGGGCGCCGTGCGGGGCGGTGCGGGGGTCGCGGTTGATCGCCGCCATGATGCGCTCGCCCCGGCGGGGCCGCACCGTCGTCGTGGTCTTCTGCACGGGCTCATCCTGCGGCACGGGGGCGCCCCGCCGGGAGAGCGCGGGAACGCCCCTCCGCGAGAGGAGGGGCGCCCCGCCGGTCCGCGAGCGGCTCACACCGGCTCCGTCTGCCGCTCCGGCCGGCCCGGCTGCTCGGGCCGCCGCGGCTCCGTCTGCGGCGCCCGCGACAGCCGCCCCGGCCACCACACCCTGCGTCCCAGCGCCACGCTCGCGCTGGTCACGAGATAGGTGCGGACGAGGAACGTGTCCAGCAGCACCCCCACCGCGATCACGAAGCCCAGCTCGACGAGTTGGACGAGCCCCATGTTCGTCAGCACGGCGAAGGTCGCGGCGAGGACGAGTCCCGCGGAGGCGATGACCCCGCCGGTCGTGCGCAGCGCGGTCAGCGCCGCGGCGACGGGATCGGCGCCGCGCGTCGACTCCTCCCGCATCCGGTGCATGAGGAAGATGCCGTAGTCGACGCCGAGGGCGACCAGGAACACGAAGGACAGCAGCCCCAGCCCCGGATCCGTGCCCTCGAAGCCGAACACCGGCCCGAAGACCAGGCCGCCCAGACCGAGCGCCGCACCCCAGACCGCGACCACGGCGGCGACCAGCATCAGCGGAGCGACGAGCGACCGCAGCAGCGCGATCAGGATCAGCAGGACGGAGACGAGGACGAGCGGCACGACGATCAGCCGGTCGCGGGCGTTGGTGTCCACCAGGTCGATCTGCTGGGCGCTCGGCCCGCCGACCCAGGAGCCGGTCAGCCGGTCCCGCAGTGCCTCGATGGTCGCCGTCTCCGCCGTGGACTGCGGCGGTGCGGCGGCGGTCACCGTGATCTCGGTCCAGCCTTCTCCGGTACGGCCCTGGCGTACGTCGGCGACGCCGTCCGTGTCCCGGATCGCGGCGAGGGTGGCCCCGGCCCGGCCGGTCGGCGTCATCACGTCGATGGGCTGGGCGGACTGTTCCGGGAAGGCCTCGGCCAGGGTCTCCATGGCGACGACCGACTCGGGCCGGTCGACGAAGGAGTCCTGCTGCTTGACCGCGCCGGGCAGGTTCAGCGCGCCCAGCGCGAGGGCGCCGAGCAGGACGGCGCCGGCCGCCAGGACGGTCCGCGGGCGCCGCCCGGCCGAGGTGCCCATCGCGGCGAACAGCGACCGGCGGACCTTGGGCGTGCTGCCGAAGGCGGGCACCAACGGCCAGAACACCCGGCGGCCCAGCAGGACGAGGAGCGCGGGCAGCAGCGTCAGCATCGTGACGAGCGCGCACAGCACGCCGACCGTGCCCAGCGGTCCCATGCCCCGGTTGGAGTTGAGGTCGGCGGCGAGCAGGCACAGCAGTCCGGCGGCGACGGTCCCGGAGGAGGCCAGCACGGCGGGCCCGCAGCCGCGCAGCGCGGCCCGCATGGCGTCGTACGGGCGCTCCACGCGCCGCAGTTCCTCCCGGTAGCGGGAGACGAGCAACAGCGCGTAGTCCGTCCCGGCGCCGAAGACGAGGATGGTCATGATGCCCGAGCTCTGCCCCGACACCGTGGTGCCGAAGGCCTGGTTGAGGCCGTAGGCGACGCCCATGGACAGGTAGTCGGCGATCCCGGCCACGGCGAGCGGCACCAGCCACAGCACCGGGCTGCGGTAGATGAGGATCAGCAGGACGGCGACGACCCCGACGGTGGTGTAGAGCAGCGGCCCGCCGAGCGACTCGTAGACCTTGCCCGCGTCGGTGGCCAGCGCCCCCGTCCCGCCCACCTCGACGGTCAACCCGCCCTCGCTGTGGGCGACTTCACGGACGTCCTCGACGAAGGCGTCCCGCTTCTTCTCGTCGGTGCCGGGCTCGTTGGTGGCGACCGGGTACATGAGCGTGGCGCCGTCGGCGGACGGGACGCCTCGCGGGTCCCCGGTCAGCGCGTGGTCCCCGGCGACCCGGGCGACCTGCTCCCCCGCCGTGGCCCGGTCGGCGGCGGTCAGCCCGCCCTCGCGGTGGTAGACCAGCACCAGTTCGGTGCTCTCACCGCCGGGCAACTGCTCCTGGAGCCTCGCGACCCTGGTCGAGTCGGCGCTCGCCGGCAGGTAGTCGGTGACCCGGTCGTGCTGTACGTCGGCGAGCTTGGCGGCGAACGGCGAGGCGAGCGCGAGCACACCCACCCACAGCGCGAGCACCACCCAGGGGATGGCACTGCGCCGGCCCTTCGCCTTCTTCCCGGCCCGCATGAAATCTCCGGCCCCCATGAATCGGGCCTCCCTTCGGCACGGCTGTCTGGTTGCGCTCTCCAGACTTCCGGCACGCGGGGGACGGAACGTCGCGCGCGAGGGCGAGTTCGGGCGTACTGCCGGGGGTGGCCGGGCGGGGGGACTACTCCCCGGGGAGTATCAGGACGGCGTCCGGGCCGCGACCAGGAGGCGGGTCACGTCCTCCGCGCAGATCGTCAGGGCCGCGCCCACCGTCGTGAGGACCTCTCGCTCGGCCGGGGTGTACGGACCGTCCGCGAGGGCGATACGGGCGCCCTGGAGCAGGATCGATTCGCGGCCGACCGCGGCGAGGTGCGGGGCGAGCGGGTCGAGGGCCTCGTGGAGCTCTATGGCGAGGCCCGGGCCGTACGGTTCGCCGTAGTTCTGGCCGGTGTCGGAGGCGACGGCGGCGACGAGGGCGGCGAGCTGTTCCTCCGTGCAGTCGGTGAAGCCGGCCGCGCGCACGGCGGCCGCCGCCGTCTCCAGGGACGTGCGGGAACAGGTGCCGCCCGCGGACAGCACCGCGAGGGCGACGGTGTGGACGGCGTCGCGGAGCATCGCCGAGAAGCGGATGGTGGTGGGGTGGTCGAGGACGTCGGTGCCGAAGTGGCGGCGGCAGGCCGCGCACTCGACGACCGGGCCGGTCTCGCCGCGCGGCACGACCGGCATGCCGAGCAGGGTGAAGCGGCGGTGGCCGGTCAACCGCTGGTAGTTGCGGTCGCCTCCGCAGCCCGGGCAGAAGAACTCACCGTCGCCCGCGGGCGTCCAGGCGGTGCGGGTCCCCAGGATGCGGGCAAGCCCGGTGACACGGCCGTCACGTCCCCGTTCTGGCAGCACGTCGCACCTCCGTAACCCCGCGGCAACATCGCCGCACGCCTCCGTGATGTTAGCCACATCCATGAGGTGTAGTCAGCACCCAGGACGAGACCTTCCCGTGACCTCCACAGCGGGATGGCCGATAAACGACGGGGCCCCGACCGCCGTATACAGCGGTCAGGGCCCCGAAAGTCCCGGTCAGGCCGGTCAGCGGGTCGCGCGGTTGACGGCGGAGACGACCGCCTTCAGCGACGCACGCGTCGTGTTCGCGTCGATGCCGATCCCCCACAGGATCTTGTCGTCGATCGCGCATTCGATGTAGGAGGCGGCCTGCGCGGAGGCGCCCTCGCTCATCGTGTGCTCCTGGTAGTCCAGCAGGCGTACGTCGATGCCGACGGACTCCAGGGCGTTGAAGAAGGCCGAGATCGGACCGTTGCCGGTGCCGGTCAGGACGGTGTCCTCGCCGTCGACCGTGGCCTCGACGGTCAGGGTGTCGACGCCGTCGGTGTCGGTCGTGGACTGGCCCGCGCGGACCTGGATGCGGCCCCAGGGGTTCTCCGGGTTCGGCAGGTACTCGTCCTGGAAGACCGACCAGATGGCACCGCCGGTGACCTCGCCGCCCTCGGCGTCCGTCTTCGCCTGGATGAGCCTGGAGAACTCGATCTGCATGCGGCGCGGCAGGTCCAGCTTGTGGTCGTTCTTCAGGACGTACGCGATACCGCCCTTGCCGGACTGCGAGTTGACGCGGATGACGGCCTCGTAGGAGCGGCCGACGTCCTTCGGGTCGATCGGCAGGTACGGGACCGCCCACTCGATGTCGTCGACGGTGACGCCCTTGGCGGCCGCGTCGGCCTCCATCGCGTCGAAGCCCTTCTTGATGGCGTCCTGGTGGGAGCCGGAGAAGGACGTGTAGACCAGGTCGCCCACGTACGGGTGGCGCGGGTGGACCTCCATCTGGTTGCAGTACTCCCACGTACGACGGATCTCGTCGATGTCGGAGAAGTCGATCTGCGGGTCGACGCCCTGGGAGAACAGGTTCATGCCCAGGGTGACCAGGTCGACGTTGCCGGTGCGCTCGCCCTGCCCGAACAGACAGCCCTCGACGCGGTCGGCGCCGGCCATCAGCGCCAGCTCGGCGGCGGCGACGGCGGTGCCGCGGTCGTTGTGCGGGTGGACGGAGACGCAGACGTGCTCACGGCGGGAGAGGTTGCGGCTCATCCACTCGAAGCGGTCGGCGTGGGTCGACGGCGTGGAGCGCTCGACGGTGGCCGGCAGGTTCAGGATGATCTCGCGGCCCGGACCGGGCTGCCAGACGTCCATGACCGCCTCGCAGACCTCCAGGGCGAAGTCCAGCTCGGTGTCGGTGAAGATCTCGGGGCTGTACTGGTAGCCGAACTCCGTCTCGGGGCCCAGCAGCTTCTCCGCGTACTCGACGACCAGACGGGTGCCGTCGACGGCGATCTGCTTGATGTCGTCCTTGGAGCCGCGGAAGACGACCCGGCGGAACACGGGGGCCGTGGCGTTGTACAGGTGGACGGTCGCCCGCTTGGCGCCCTTCAGGGACTCCACGGTCCGCTCGATCAGGTCCTCGCGGGCCTGGGTCAGTACGGAGATGGTGACGTCGTCCGGGATCGCGCCCTCTTCCTCGACGATCGAGCGCACGAAGTCGAAGTCGGTCTGGCCGGAGGCGGGGAAGCCGACCTCGATCTCCTTGTAGCCCATCTTGACCAGCTGGTCGAACATCCGGCGCTTGCGCTCGGGCGACATGGGGTCGATCAGGGCCTGGTTGCCGTCACGCAGGTCGGTGGAGAGCCAGCGGGGGGCGACGGTGATCCGGTTGTCGGGCCACGTGCGGTCGGGGATGTCGACCTGGTCGTACTGTCCGTACTTGTGGATCGGCATGTGGCTGGGCTGCTGGCGGTTCGCCATGATGCGGTGGCTCCTCAGGAGGACCGGAGAGTGTCCGGACGGAAGGACGGCCGACGCGCAACACCAAGCACCGCGGGGAGGGGGTCGGCCTCGACTACAGGCCCTCGCCGCGGCAGCTAAGGAGAAGCAGCCCGAAACGCATAGTGCTCCGCAGCCTAGCGGAGCCGCTTCCGTCGCGCGGGTTCGTTCCAGTATGCGGGACCGGCGGGGCGAACCATAGGAAAAGGTGCAGAACGTGCGCCACGCCACTCGTCACCCCTCCGCCATACCACCCGGCGCCGCAGATCACACCCCTTTGTCACCGTATTTCACCAATCATGGTTGCCGGTGGTGACAGCCGCGTAACGCAGTGCAAAGGTGCCGGGCATGACGACTCACGGGGGCTTCGAGCCCGTCTTCTGCACCGTCGTACCGCCGCACGTCCTCGACCGGCTGGCGCGCAGCGACAACCCCGCTCTCTCCGGTCCCGCCCGGCGCACCATCCTGCGCGACAGCGAGCTGCGCGCCCTGCGCCAGGTGAACACCGAGTACGGCCTGCTGGCCGCCCCGGCGGCGAAGGCACCGTCGGACCAGCCGCTGCGCACGATCTACGACGCCGGGCACGGCACCTCGCTGCCCGGCACCAAGGTCCGCGCCGAGGGCCAGGACCCCGGCCGGGACGCCACCGTCAACCGCGCCTACTCCGGACTCGGCGCCACCTTCGACCTGTATCTGAAGGCCTACCAGCGCCACTCGATCGACGGCGACGGCCTGGCCCTCGACGCCACCGTGCACTACGACGAGGGCTACAACAACGCCTTCTGGAACGGCGATCAGATGGTGTTCGGCGACGGCGACGGCGAGATCTTCGTCGACTTCACCAACTCCATCGACGTCATCGGACACGAGCTCACCCACGGCGTCACGCAGTACACGGCGAACCTGACCTACAACGGCCAGCCGGGCGCCCTCAACGAGTCGATGTCCGACGTCTTCGGCTCGCTCATCAAGCAGTACTCGCTCGGCCAGACCGCCGCCGAGGCCGACTGGCTGATCGGCGCGGGCCTGCTCGCCCCGGAGGTCACCGGGACCGCCCTGCGCTCCATGAAGGCGCCGGGCACCGCGTACGACGACGACGTCCTCGGCAAGGACCCGCAGCCCGCGACGATGGACGAGTACGTCCGCACCGGCCGCGACAACGGCGGCGTGCACATCAACTCCGGCATCCCCAACCACGCGTTCTACCTGGCCGCCACGGCCCTCGGCGGCTACGCCTGGGAGAAGGCGGGACAGATCTGGTACGACGTGCTGACCGGCGGCGAGCTCTCCGAGCGGGCCTTCTTCACCGACTTCGCCAAGCTGACGGTACGGGCCGCGCGCGAGCGCTTCGGCAGCGGCGGGGAGGAGCTCCAGGCCGTGGAGAAGGCGTGGGAGCAGGTGGGGGTGCGGATTCTCTGAGTCCGTAATAGACAGGGACCCATGCGTATTCAGGTGAGTCGCACGGGCGGGTTCGCGGGCATCGAGCGCCGTGCCGAGGTGGACACCTCGGGACGGCCCGACGCCCCCGAGTGGCACGCCCTGGCCGAGCGGGCGGTCGCCGCCGGCCGGGGCGGGCCTTCGGTCGGCGTACCGGACGGCTTCAGCTACGAGATCACCGTGGACGGCAGGACGGTGTACGCGGCCGATCCCCGGCTCACGGAGGAGCAGCGCGAGCTGATCTCACGGGTGCTGAAGGAAGGGGCCTGAGGGGGCGCGCGGGGTGGTTGCGGGGCGCCTGCGGGAGGCTTGCGGCGGGGGCATAACTGGCAGTTCGCGCCGGGACGTTGACTTCCTTACCCAGCGGTAAGGATGATCCCGCCCATGGCGAACGATCCGCGCGACGCGGCGAACCCGATGCCCCGCTTCCCGGCAGACTTCCTGTGGGGCGTGTCCACCTCCGCGCATCAGATCGAGGGCGCGGCGGACCAGCGCGAACCTTCGGTCTGGGACACCTTCACCGCCGCGCCGGGACGGGTGAAGGACGGCTCCACGGCGGCGGTGGCCTGCGACCACTACCACCGCTACCCCGAGGACGTGGCGCTCCTGTCGGGCCTGGGCGTGGACGCCTACCGCTTCTCGATCTCGTGGCCGAGGGTGAACTCGCCCGGCGGTCTCGACTTCTACGACCGGCTCGTCGACGAGCTGTGCGCGGCCGGTGTCCGCCCGGTCCCCACCCTCTTCCACTGGGACCTGCCGGTCCGGCTCGACTGGCTGGAACGGGACACGGCGGCCCGCTTCGCCGAGTACGCGTCGGTGGTGGCCGGACGTCTCGGTGACCGCGTGACGAAGTGGATCACCGTCAACGAGCCCGCCGAGCACACCCTGCTGGGGCACGCCCTCGGCACCCACGCGCCCGGCAAACAGCTGCTGTTCGACGCGCTCCCGGCCGCCCACCACCAGTTGCTGGGACACGGCCTCGCCGTCCAGGCGCTGCGTGCGGCCGGCGCCACGGACATCGGCATCGCGAACTCGCACGGCCCGACCTGGCCGGCCTCCGAGGAACCCGCCGACGTGGAGGCCGCGGCCTTCTACGACGTCCTGCTGAACAGGCTGTTCGCGGAGCCGATCCTGCTCGGCGAATACCCGGAAGGGCTCGGCGAGTTGATGCCGGGGGACGTCCAGGCCGACCTCAAGGTGATCTCGGAGCCGCTCGACTGGTACGGGATCAACTACTACGCCCCGACGAGGGTGGGCGCCCCGCAGGGCACGGAGATCGAGTTCGGCGGCATCCGCATGCCGGCCGAACTGCCCTTCTCCGTCCAGCAGATAGAGGGCGTGCCGGTGACCGACTTCGGCTGGCCGGTCGTCCCGGAGGGCCTGACGGAACTCCTGACCACCTTCCGCGACCGTTACGGCGACCGGCTCCCCCCGGTCGTCATCACGGAGAACGGATGCAGCTACGACGGCGTCGACGACCAGGAGCGCATCGCCTACCTGGACGGTCATCTCCGCGCCCTGCACCGGGCCGTGGAGGCGGGCGTCGACGTGCGCGGCTACTTCGTGTGGTCGCTGCTGGACAACTTCGAGTGGGCGGAGGGGTACGAGCGCCGCTTCGGCCTGGTCCACGTGGACTTCGAGACCCGGGCCCGGACCCCGAAGGCGTCGTACGCCTGGCTGCGGGACGTCCTGCGGGCGCAGAGATGACGACGGCGGACAGGGCCCCGGTGGCCGCGCTGGCCGAGCCCGTCGAGCGGGTCGGCCGGGGCTGGACCTCGGCCCTGTCCCTCGCCAACGGAGCGATCTGGGTGGGCTGGTACGGCCCCCTCCAGATCCTGCTGGCCTCCCAGGCCGAGGACTTCGCGCCCGGCTCGGGCATGTCGAAGGAGACCATGCTGGCCTGGGTGACGGGCGTGGGCGCGGTGGCGTCCCTGGCCGCGAACCCCCTCTTCGGCGCGCTGTCGGACCGTACGACCTCCCGCCGGGGCCGCCGTACGCCGTGGATCGTGGCGGGAACGGCGGGCGGCGCCCTCTCGCTCCTGCTGCTCGCGGGAGCGGACGGCGTCTGGACCATGGCGGCCGGCTGGTGCCTGGTCCAGCTGACGCTGAACGCGGCCTTCGCGGCGGTGACGGCCGCCGTCCCCGACCGGGTCCCCCGGCTCCAACGCGGCTCGGTGGGCGGCTGGCTGGGCGCCGCGCAGATCCTCGGCGTGGTCGGCGGCACCGGGCTCGCGACGGTCGTCGGGGGCGTCGGAGCGGGATACGTGGCGTGCGCGGTGTTCACGACGCTGGGCGTGCTGCCGTACGTGCTCCGGTACGAGGATCTGCGGCTGGCCGTGGAGGACCGGCCTCCGTGGTCCTGGCGGGGCTTCGCGGCCGGGTTCTGGCTGAGCCCGCGCACCTACCCCGACCTGGGCTGGGCGTGGCTGACCCGCTTCCTGATGAACCTGAGCAACGCGCTGGTGCTGCTGTACCTCCTCTACTACCTGCGCGACCGTCTGCACCACTCCGACCCCGAGCAGGGCGTGCTGATCCTGACCGCGGTGAACGGGCTGACGCTGCTCGCCACGGTGGTCGTCGGGGGCGCCTGGTCGGACCGGGTCGGCCGGCGCAAGCCGTTCGTGATCTGGTCGGGCGTGCTGATGGCGGTGGCGACGGCGGGACTGGCGCTCTGGCAGACCTGGCCGGGCGCGATCGTCGCGGCGGCGGTGCTGGGCATCGGCTTCGGCGTGTTCACGTCGGTCGACTTCGCGCTGATGACGGACGTGCTGCCGAAGGCCGGGGACCGGGGCAAGGACCTGGGCGTCATCAACGTGGCCAACGCCCTGCCCCAGGTCGCGGCCCCCGCCCTCGCCGCGCCGATCGTCACCTACCTGGGCGGCTACCGGGTGCTGTACCTGGTGGCGGCGGCGGTCGGGCTGGCGGGGGCGGTGCTGGTGGGCCGGATCAGGGGGGTGGACTGACCGTCGGGGCCATTGACCGTCGGGGCCACTGCCGTCGGGGCCACTGACCGTCGGGCCGGACCGGCCGTCAGAGGGCTCCGGCGTCCCGGGCCGCGTAGACGCTGGGGTACAGCGGGCGGAAGCCGAGTTCGCGGCGGATGCGTTCGGTGGAGGTCAGCTGGAAGAACGGGTCGGGGTCGGTGCGCTCGTAGAGCTCGGCGGGCACCTCGACCCCGTTGAGCTGGTGCAGTTCGACCGCCGTGACGGGGGCGTCGTCGGCGATGTTGTAGGCCCGCCCGCCGGCTCCCGGCGCGTGCAGGAGACGCAGCAGTCCCTGGGCGACGTCCGCGTGATGGACCATGTGCAGCCGCTGGGCGGCCGCCCAGTCGCCGGCCCACATCAGCGACTGGGCGAGGTGCGGATCGCCCTCGCCGTAGACGAAGGCGAGGCGGCCGACGCGCACGTCCAGGCCGTCCAGCGCGAACAGCTCCCGCTCGGCCACCCCCTTCGCCTCGGGGTAGGCGCCCCACATCGCCCCGCCGCCGGGCCGGACCTCGTCGTCCTCGACCAGCGGGCGGCCCCGCCCCAGGCCGTACACCAGTCCCGTGCTGACCTGCACGAAGCGCCGCACACCCGAGGCCAGCGCGGCACGGCCCAGCTCCACCGCCGCGTCCCGGTTGACGGCCCACGCCTCCTCGTCCGGCACCCCGCGGAAGGACGCCGCGACGTTCACGACCGCGTCCACCCCGGCCACCGCCTTGCCGAGCACCTCCGCGTCCCGCAGATCCCCGAGCACGACCTCGGCGCCCAGCTCCGCGAACCGCTCCCCCCGTGCCGCGTCCCGCACCAGGACCCGCACCTTCTCCCCCGCCGCGGCCTGCGCCAGCAGCCTCGGCACGAAGCGCCGGCCGACCTGTCCCGTAGTACCCGTCACCAGTGTCAACATCGTCATCCACTCCTCTTGGTCGGTGCCACCAGCCTGGGACGGAGCCGGGACGACCGGGAGAGACCCGTCGATCAGGGGATCGGCAGTCCCTGGATAAGACGGGCGGCCTGCCGCAGCCTGGAGGGGTGAACCGAAACGAACTCGCCGACTTCCTGCGTCGCGGCCGGGCCCGTCTGGCCCCCTCGGACGCCGGTCTGACGCCGGGGGCCCGCCGCCGTACGCCCGGACTGCGCCGCGAGGAGGTGGCCCAGCTGGCGGGCATGTCGGTCGACTACTACACGCGCCTGGAGCAGTGCCGCGGCCCGCGCCCGTCCCGCCAGATGCTGACGGCGCTGGCCCGCGCGCTGCGGCTGACCGCCGACGAGCGCGACCACCTGTTCCACCTGGTCGGCGAGGAGCCCCCGCGCCGCGAGACGGCGTCGGCGCATGTCCCGCCCGGCCTGATGCTGATCCTGGACCGCCTGCACGACACACCGGCGCAGGTGGTGACCGACTGCGGCGAGGTCCTGGCCCAGAACGCGATGGGCAGGGCGCTGACCCGCGATGTGATGTCACGCCCCCGGCGCGAGCGCAACCTGCTCCGTCTCTACTTCCTGGATCCGCAGGCCCGCAGCCTGTTCCCGGCGGAGGACCGGCCGGACCACGCCCGCGCCCAGGTGGCCAACCTGCGCGCGGTGACCGCCGCCCGCCCCGACGACCCCGAACCGGCCGCGCTGGTCGCCGAACTCCGGGCGTCGAGCGAGGAGTTCGCCCGCCTCTGGGACGAACACGAGGTGTCCCTGCGCCACAAGGCGACGAAACGCTTCCTGCATCCGCTGGTCGGCCTGCTGGAACTGGACTGCGAGGTCCTCCTCAGCCACGAGCACCACCAACTCCTGGTCATCCACACGGCCCGCCCGGGCACGGAGGCCTACCAACGGCTCCAGTTGCTCCGGGTGGTGGGGTTGCAGGACATGTCCCCCCAGGCCGTCTGAACGCCCCTGACGGCCTCAGAACCCCAGCTTGCGCAGCTGCTTCGGGTCGCGCTGCCAGTCCTTCGCGACCTTCACGTGCAGGTCCAGGAAGACCGGCGTGCCCAGCAGGGCTTCGATCTGCTTGCGGGACTTGATGCCGACGTCCTTCAGGCGCTTGCCCTTGGGGCCGATGATGATGCCCTTCTGGCTGGTGCGCTCGATGTAGATGTTCGCGTGGATGTCGAGCAGCGGCTTCTCCGCCGGACGGTCCTCGCGCGGGAGCATCTCCTCGACGACCACCGCGATGGAGTGCGGGAGCTCGTCCCGGACGCCCTCCAGCGCCGCCTCGCGGATCAGCTCGGCGACCATCACCTGCTCCGGCTCGTCCGTGAGGTCGCCCTCGGGGTAGAGCGGCGGGCTCTCCGGGAGCATCGGGGCGAGCAGGTCCGCCAGCAGGCCGACCTGCTGGTCGCCGACCGCCGAGACCGGCACGATCTCCGCCCACTCGAACCCCAGCTCCTTGCCGAGCTGGTCGATGGCGATGAGCTGCTCGGCGAGCGTCTTGGAGTCCACGAGGTCGGTCTTCGTCACGACCGCGACCTTCGGGGTCCGCTTGATCCCGGCCAGCTCCTTGGCGATGAAGCGGTCGCCGGGGCCCAGCTTCTCGTTGGCCGGCAGGCAGAAGCCGATGACGTCGACCTCGGCCCAGGTGGCGCGCACGACGTCGTTGAGCCGCTCGCCGAGCAGGGTGCGCGGCTTGTGCAGGCCCGGTGTGTCGACCAGGATCAGCTGGGCGTCCGGGCGGTGCACGATCCCCCGCACCGTGTGCCGGGTGGTCTGGGGACGGTTCGAGGTGATCGCCACCTTCTTCCCGACCAGAGCGTTCGTGAGGGTGGACTTGCCCGCGTTGGGACGGCCCACGAAGCAGGCGAAGCCGGCGCGGTGGATGGCCTCGGCCGACTGCTCGGATGACTGGTTACGAACGCTCATGGCCCCCATTCTCCCTGATCCACGAAGCCCCGCCGCACACACGAGCGGCAGTGCCC
The DNA here is from genome assembly GCF_042880655.1 of Streptomyces sp. NPDC058295. NCBI lineage: Bacteria > Bacillati > Actinomycetota > Actinomycetes > Kitasatosporales > Streptomycetaceae > Streptomyces > Streptomyces sp. NPDC058295. The sequence continues at coordinate 118,163 of NZ_JBHVYO010000012.1, read as the reverse complement.
TCCCCCGTGAGCTCCCGGAAACCTCCACGCAACGAAACGTCACGGAAACACACCTGTACGCGACCGGAAACCGGAAGCGGTAAATCTCTGACGAGCCCCCGCATCGTTGGAGACTCCCGTGACTCTGGCCGCCGCCCACGCGAACACCGGCGACACCGCCTGGCTGCTCGCCGCCACCGCCCTCGTCCTGCTGATGACCCCGGGTCTCGCCCTCTTCTACGGAGGCATGGTCCGCACGAAGAGCGTCCTCAACATGCTCATGATGAGCTTCGTGTCGATCGCACTGGTCACGGTGGTGTGGCTGACGGCCGGCTACTCGCTCGCGTTCGGCGACGACGTCGGGGGCGGGCTGATCGGCGGCCTCGAACACGCCGGGATGGCGGGCCTCGGCCCGGACAGCGTGCAGGGCACGGTCCCCACCCTCCTGTTCGCCACCTTCCAGCTCACCTTCGCGATCATCACGGCCGCCCTGATCAGCGGCGCGATCGCGGACCGGACGAAATTCGGCGCGTGGCTGGTCTTCGTGCCGGTCTGGGCGCTCCTCGTATACGTTCCCGTGGCGCACTGGGTGTGGGGCCCCGGTGGCTGGATCCTCGGCCGGCTCGGCGCCCTCGACTTCGCCGGCGGTCTCCCCGTCGAGATCACCTCGGGTGCCTCGGGCCTGGCGTTGTGCCTGGTCCTGGGCCCGCGCCTGGGCTTCAAGAAGGACGCCATGCGTCCGCACAACCTCCCCATGGTGATGCTGGGCGCGGGTCTGCTCTGGTTCGGCTGGTTCGGTTTCAACGCGGGCTCCGCGCTGGGCGCGAACGGTCTGGCGGCGGCCGTCTTCCTCAACACCCTCACCGCCGGCTGCACCGGTCTGCTCGGCTGGCTCTTCGTCGAGCAGCGGCGCGACGGCCACCCGACGACGCTGGGCGCGGCGTCCGGCGCGGTCGCGGGCCTGGTGGCCATCACGCCCTCCTGCGGCTCGGTCTCCCTGCTCGGCGCCCTGGTCGTCGGCCTCGCGGCCGGTGTCGTCTGCTCCTACGCCGTGGGCTGGAAGTTCCGGCTGAACTACGACGACTCGCTCGACGTCGTGGGAGTCCACCTGGTCGGCGGGATCATCGGCACGCTCCTCATCGGCGTCTTCGCGGTGGACACCATGACCGGCGGCGCCGAGGGCCTCCTCTACGGCGGCGGGCTCGGCCAGCTCGGCAAGCAGCTGGTCGCCGTGGCCGTCGTGGGGGCGTACGCCTTCACCGTCACGTACGGCATCGCCAAGGTGCTCGACAAGACGATCGGCCTGCGCGCGCACGAGGACCACGAGCACACCGGCCTGGACCTTACGGTGCACGCCGAGACGGCATACGATCACGGCGTCCTGGGCCACGGCGCCCCGGTCGGCTCGCACTCCGTCCTCTCCGCCCAGAAGGTCAAGCCACAGGAATGAAGCTCATCACCGCGATCGTCAAGCCGTACCGCCTCGACGAGGTCAAGACGGCTCTCCAGGAGCTCGGCGTGCACGGCCTGACCGTGACCGAGGCCAGCGGCTACGGCCGGCAGCGCGGCCACACCGAGGTGTACCGGGGCGCCGAGTACCAGGTCGACCTCGTGCCCAAGGTGCGCATCGAGGTCGTCGTCGACGACGCGGAGTCCGAGGCCGTGATCGACGCGATCGTGCGCGCCGCGCATACCGGGAAGATCGGTGACGGCAAGGTGTGGGCGCTGCCGGTGGAGACGGTCGTGCGGGTGCGGACGGGTGAGCGCGGGCCCGACGCGCTCTAAGCTCCGCTGGTCTGGCCGATCTTTGTCCGCGGGTCCGCCGTGGCTGGTCGCGCCCCGCGGCGGAGCCGCCTGACGACAGCGCCACGCGTCCCTCGGGGGCGCGTTCGCCGGCGCCGGATCAGCAGCCACACCCCTGCCGCGATCCCCGCCGTCAGCAAGGCCACCACCAGCCACGGGACCGCCACGAAGGATGTCGTCGCGGACTCCTCGGTGTTCCTGGCGGTCGCCGTCAGCCTGACGTCGGTCCAGTCGAGCTGGGGCGCGTCGGTCCAGCGCTCGGTGAGGCGGACGCGCTGGTCCGGCAGGAGCTGGGAGGGCAGCTTCGTCAGGTCACGGGTCAGGAGGGTGCGGCCGAACAGGCCGCTCGCCTTCAGCTCCACCTTCGGCGCGAGGGTGACGTTGCCGGTGTTGTGCAGGGTGTAGGAGATCGTCGCCGTGCTGTCGCCGAGGCCGGGGACCAGTGGCTGGTCGTGGTCGACCGTGACGTTCTCGACGGCGAGCGCGGGCAGCGTGGGCCCGCCGACCTGGAGGTAGACGCGGGCGCCGACGGCCCGCTGGACGCCCAGCGCCACCCCGCCTTCGCCCTGCTCGACCCGTTCGTCGAGGGCGACGATCGCCCCCGGATGGTCGCCGGGCTCGGCCCCCTCGGGCACCCGGACGGTGAACGGCACGGTGACCGTCGCACGGCCGGGCACGGTGACCCGGTCCTTCGGCAGCTCGGCCCAGGCGCCCACGCCGCGCATCTTCTCGCCGAGCGACTTCACGGCGAACCCGCCGTCGCGCGCGGTGTTGTAGGCGTCGGCCGCGTACAGCCGGAAGGTGAGGGGCCCGGCCGTCTTGTTGGCGAGGACGACCTTGTCCTCGATCGTCTGGCCGGGATCGGCGGAGACATAGAAGTAGGGCCGCGCGGCGACGGCCGAGGAGACGGGGTAGACCGACCAGCTGCCGTTGTCGGCGGCGCGGGCGGGGGTCGCGAGCGTCAGGAACAACAGCAGCGGCAGGAGGAGGACGTACGGCTTGCGCATGGGTGCGGACCCCCCAGCGGACGCGCCCCGGCGGGCGGGCCCCGGCGAACGGACTTCGACGAACGGGTTTCGACGAACGGGTTTCGACGGCTGGGTGGTCGGGCGGGTGCGGACCTGTGGGGCGGGCGCCCGGCCACCGGTGGACGTGGTGCGTACGGCTCAGGTGAGTGTGAGGGTCAGGACGCCGGCGTAGCTGCCCGGAGGCGTGAACGACGGTACGTCGAGGGACAGTTGGGCGCCGCTGGTGAACTCGCCGCCGGTGGCCGTGCCGTCGGGTGTGGACGCCAGGGTCGCCCCCGAGGTGCCGATCGTGCCCGCCGAACCGGCCTGACAGGTGCTCGGGCTGCCCGCCTTGGTGGTGCACGCGGGCGTCCAGCTCAGCTTGCCGGCGTCGATCTTGGCGCCGGGGCCGCTGAAGTCGGTGACCTTGCCGGTCAGGGACCAGCCCGCGGGTCCGCCGCGGAAGTCCTTGACGGTCACGGTCTGGAGCGCGCCGGTCGAGGCCCCGCCCTGACCGAAGTCGACCGCGGACAGCTGGACGGCGTCCCCGGCCTGGGTCATGGACAGCGTGCCCGCCCGGACCGTGGTGGTCACCTTCTGGCTGCCCTCCGGTACGGGCTGGTCGTCGATGACGACGTAAGCAACCGGCCCGGCACCGAGGTCCGAGCTCCACGCGCCGCCCTCGTACGCCACGACACCGGTCGTGGTGAGGTCGCTGACGACGAGCGAGCCGGAGATGCCGCCCTGCGCGTTCGCGGTCACGGTCGCCGTGTCCGCGGTCTGGGCGGACGCGGAGCGCCCGGCCAGCGTGACGGTCGCGCCCGCGGTGAAGCCGCTGCCGGTGACGGCGACGGCCGCGCCCGGACTGCCGGAGGCCGAACCCAGCGAGATCGCACGGGTGTTGGCCGGCGGGTTGTCGGCGGCGGTGACGGTCTCCGACACCGGGGCGGGCGGGTTGGTCACCGTGCAGGGGGTGTCCAGCTCCAGGATGTAGCTGGTGTGGATGTTGTAGTCACCGGGCGAGAGGCTGATCGCGCCGGGCGTGGTGACCGTGAAGGTGCCGGTCATGGAGAACGACGGGAAGGCACCCTTGCCGGGCACCGGGGGGTTCTGCTTCGGCCCCGTGACCGTGACGCTGCCGGTCTGCGCGCCACCGAGGGTGACCTTCCCCGTCGGCGTCATGATGTCGGCCGGCAGGGCCAGGTCGGTGGGGTTGCTCGCGGCGGGCGTGACCACCGTGTACGTGACGGTGACGGTGTCGCCGACCTGCGGACTGGTGTTGTCCGCCGTGATCTTCGCGGTGGTGGTGCCGTCGATCGGCGGGAGGCCCGCGATGGCCGGCGGGATGCAGTGCGTGTCGAAGTCGACGTTGGACGCGGCGACGGCCGGGGCCGCCAGCGCCCCGCCGGCGGTGACCGCGAGCGCGGTCGCCCCGAGCAGCGACGCCCAGCGCCGTCTTCGGGAACCTCGGGTGCTTCCGGAACTTCGGGGTGAACCCATGTTGCCCCCTCCTCCAGGGTGCGGGCGCAGCGGCTCTTCTGCGCCGACAGGGGGCATTGAGGTGCGGATCGCGTGAGAAGTCAATGGACATCACGCGGTGAACTGATGGGCCGTCAGTTCTCTGGCGCAGCCGGAAAACTGACGGCCTGTCGGCTCAGTTTCCAACCGCTATCAGCTGAACACGAACGGACCCGGCGCCTGCGACGCGTTCGCCGTACAGGTGACGGTGATCCCGAAGACGACCATCTTCAGGGAGCCGCCGTAGAAGTTCAGGCTGTCGCCGGAGGCCACGGTCCCGTTGAGCGGACCGACCGTGATCGGGTCGCCGGTGGCCATGGCGGGGTTCACGGCGCCGGAGAAGACCCTGGCGGCACCGGTCGAGTTCGCCATCGTGAGCGTGGAACTGATGCTGTTCGCACCGATCGGGATCGGCGCGGTGATGGCGGTGGACGACAGTTTGAGGGTGGCGGCCGTACCCGTCTGGGTGGCCGTGAGGGTGGCTGCGCCGCCTCCGAAGAGACCGCAGTTGGCGGTGACGGTCGCCGTCAGCGGGGTGACGGCGACAGCCGAGGGCGCGAGGGCCAGTCCGGTGACCGCGAGGGCCCCGACCAGCATTGCCGCACCTGATCCGATTCGCTTGCCTCTCATGGGATCCGCTCCCTTCCCGACTACGGGAATCCATGTGGGGGGTGGATGGACGGGAGATGCCTACGGACCACCGCCCGGGAGGGATGGGTGCGGACACCCTGCCCAGGTGGAGATGTGGCACCAGATCTGACGTGCGGATCTGACGTCCACATCTGACGGTCCGTCGGAACTTGCGGTTCCATTGATGCGCGAGCGATACGCGAACGGCAAGGTTGAAATCCGGCCTACCTCCGGCGACGCGCCGTGGGAGCGTCTCGGGCCGGCCGTCAGCCCGCGGAGACGGTGCTCCGGACGGTCCCGTCCGGTGCGGCCACCAGCACCGGAGTCCCCGCCCCGCCGAGATCGCGCACGGCAGCCAGATCGTCCTCGGCGACCGTCTCCGACGCGGTCACCACCGCCGCCGCCTCCAGCGACTCCGCCCCCGAGGCCACCGCCATCGCCACCGCCGTCCGGAGCGCGCTCAACCGCAGCGACGGCAGCTCCACCGTCCCCGCGACATAGGTACGTCCGGTCTCGTCCCGTACGGCGGCCCCCTCGGGCACACCGTTGCGGGCCCGCGCGGAACGGGCCAGGGTGACGATCTTGCGGTCCTCGGGGTCGAGCGCGTTGCTGTCGGTCATGCCCCGAGCATACGAAGAACCGATCCGCTCACCGCGTCAGGGCCGGTCGAGCCGCAGCCGCTCGGCCCGCGGCAGACCCGCGACCACCAGGTCGTAGGAGTCCTCGACGAGCTCCCGGACCAGCCGGTCCGGGAGCCCTTTGTCGACCGTCACCGTGTTCCAGTGCCGCTTGTTCATGTGCCACCCGGGGACGATCAGCCCCTCGTGCTCCCCGCGCAGACGCACCGCGTCGTCCGGGTCGCACTTGAGGTTCACCGTCAGGGGCCGCGCGTCCAGGGTCGTCAGGGCGAACAGCTTGCCGCCGACCTTGAAGACCGAGGTCTCCGGCCGGAAGGGGAAGTCCTCCACGGCCGCGTTGAAGGAGAGGCACAAGGCGCGCAGTTCCTGAGGTGTCACTCCGTCACTCCCTGACTCACTGGCTCCCCGGCTCCCCGACTCCCTGACTCCGTCGCCCGGTCGCTCGGGTGGCTCGATCGCTCGGGTCGCTCCGTCGCTCGGTACCGCGACCCCGTCATTCGGCCTTCTTCTCGTCCTCCGGCCGGTCCGCCGCGTCCAGCGGCTCCACCAGCACCGTGACGATCTTGTTCCGGCGGCCGGCCGCGGCCTCCGCGGTCAGCCGCAGCGCGCGCCCGTCCGGCAGGTCGACCACGCTCGACGCCCCGGCGATGGGCACCCGGCCCAGCGCCTTGGCGAGCAGCCCGCCGACGGTCTCCACGTCCTCGTCGTCGTACTCCTCGAGGCCGTACAGCTCGCCGAGGTCGGTGATGTCGAGTCGGGCGGTGACCCGGTGACGGTCGTCGCCGAGTTCCTCCACCGGCGGGAGTTCACGGTCGTACTCGTCGGTGATCTCGCCGACGATCTCCTCGAGGATGTCCTCGATGGTGACGATGCCGGCCGTGCCGCCGTACTCGTCGATGACGACGGCGACGTGGTTGCGGTCCTGCTGCATCTCCCGCAGCAGGTCACCGGCGTTCTTGGTGTCGGGGACGAAGGCGGCGGGCCGCATCGCCGTCGACACCAGCTCGCCCTCGGCGTCCCGGTTGATGTGCGTCTTGCGGACCAGGTCCTTCAGATACACGATGCCGACGATGTCGTCCTCGTTCTCCCCGGTCACCGGTATGCGGGAGAACCCGGAGCGCAGGGCGAGGGTCAGCGCCTGGCGGATGGTCTTGTACCGCTCGATGACGACGAGGTCGGTCCTCGGGACCATGACCTCGCGTACGAGGGTGTCGCCGAGTTCGAAGACGGAGTGCACCATGCGGCGCTCGTCGTCCTCGATCAGGGACTCCTTCTCGGCGAGGTCGACCAGCGCGCGCAGCTCCGCCTCGGAGGCGAAGGGGCCCCGGCGGAAGCCCTTGCCTGGGGTCAGCGCGTTGCCGATGAGGATCAGGAGCGACGGGATCGGGCCCATGATCCGCGCCAGCGGGAGCAGCACGTACGCGGCCGCCGTCGCGGTGTTCAGCGGGTGCTGGCGGCCGATGGTGCGCGGGGAGACGCCGACGGCGACGTACGAGACGAGGACCATCACGCCGATCGCCGCGAACAGGGCCCCGGTCGTGCCGTCGATCTCCTGGAGGCAGGCGTAGGTGACCAGCGCGGCGGCCGCCATCTCGCAGGCGACGCGGACCAGCAGCGCCACGTTCAGATAGCGGGTGGGGTCGGCGGCGATCTGCGCGAGCTTGGCACTGCCCCGCCGGCCGGAACGGACGGCCTCCTCGGCGCGGAAGCTGGAGACGCGCGCGAGGCCCGCCTCCGCGCAGGCGGCGAGCCAGGCGACGACGACCAGGGCGATCGCGCCGGCGACGAGGGTGGGGCTCATGAGACGGTCGGGGCCGGGGACGGGCCGGTCAGGCCCTTCTCCGCACGCCAGCCGTCGACGATGGCGGCCTGGAGTCCGAACATCTCGGCCTTCTCGTCGGGCTCCTCGTGGTCGTACCCCAGCAGGTGCAGCACCCCGTGGACGGTGAGCAGTTGGAGCTCCTCGTCCATGGAGTGCTGCGTGGGCGCCTCGGTGCCCTGCCGGGCGGCGACCTCGGGGCACAGCACGATGTCGCCGAGAAGGCCCTGCGGGGGCTCGTCGTCGTCCTTCGACGGCGGACGCAGCTCGTCCATCGGGAAGGACATGACGTCCGTCGGCCCCGGCAGGTCCATCCACTGGATGTGCAGTTGCTCCATGGCATCGGTGTCCACGACGATCACCGAGAGCTCGGAGAGCGGGTGGATGCGCATCCGGGCGAGCGCGTAGCGGGCGATGTCGAGGATCGCCTGCTCGTCGACCTCGGTTCCGGACTCGTTGTTGACGTCGATCGACATGGTGCTGCTTGTCTACTTCCGCTTGTTACGGCCGCCCTTGTGGGTGCCGTTCTCCGTACCGTTCTCGCTGTCGTACTGCTCGTACGCGTCGACGATACGGCCGACGAGCTTGTGCCGGACGACGTCCTGGGACGACAGGCGGGAGAAGTGGACGTCGTCGAGCCCCTCCAGGATGTCCTGGACCTGCCGCAGACCCGACTTCGTGCCGTTCGGCAGGTCGACCTGCGTCACGTCACCCGTGATCACGATCTTCGAGTCGAAGCCGAGCCGGGTGAGGAACATCTTCATCTGCTCGGGGCTCGTGTTCTGGGCCTCGTCCAGGATGATGAAGGCGTCGTTCAGGGTACGGCCCCTCATGTACGCCAGCGGCGCGACCTCGATCGTGCCCGCCGCCATCAGCTTCGGGATCGAGTCCGGGTCCAGCATGTCGTGCAGCGCGTCGTACAGCGGGCGCAGATAGGGGTCGATCTTCTCGTACAGCGTGCCCGGCAGGAAGCCGAGCCGCTCCCCCGCCTCGACCGCGGGACGGGTCAGGATGATGCGGTTGACCTGCTTGGACTGGAGGGCCTGGACGGCCTTGGCCATGGCCAGGTAGGTCTTGCCGGTACCGGCCGGGCCGATGCCGAAGACGATCGTGTGCTTGTCGATCGCGTCGACGTACCGCTTCTGGTTGAGGGTCTTGGGTCTGATGGTGCGACCGCGCGAGGACAGGATGTTCTGTGTCAGAACCTCGGCCGGGGTCTCCTGGCCGTCACTCGTCCCGTTCTCACTCGCCCGCAGCATGGCGATCGAGCGTTCCACTGCGTCCTCCGTCATCGGCTGCCCGGTGCGGAGCACCAGCATCATCTCGTCGAACAGGCGCTGGACGAGAGCGACTTCCCGTGAGTCGCCGACCGCGCTGATCACATTGCCCCGGACGTGGATGTCGGCCGCCGGGAAGGCCGTCTCTATCGCGCGCAGCAGCGAGTCTCCGGATCCCAGCACGGCCACCATGGGGTGCTGGGCGGGAACGGTGAACTGTGCTCTCGCCTTGCCCTGCGCGGGCGTCTGAGCTGTGGGTGTCTCAGTCATAGACCGGCCCGAGGGCCTCTACGTCCTCCCGGATACGTCTCGCCTGCCACAAGGGCGGCCTGGCGATTTCAAGGGTACGCCAGGGGACTGACAACGCCGTAGGGCTTTTCCGGGTCCGGCGAGGGGTCCGGCGGCCACTCCCGCGCCTAGGCCGAGCGGCCGAAACCGATCGTCGGCACCGCTCGCCGCAGGGGCCACGGTGCGGCCTCGTCCGTCTCCGGGAGCAGCGCCGGCAGCAGGCGGTCCAGGAACGCGTACCGCCGCAGCGCCTCGGGGTCCTGGCTCTCGACCGACTGGACCCTGCGCCACCAGGCCGCGATCTCGGACCAGCCGGGGGCGGAGAGCGAGCCGCCGAACTCCTGCACGGAGAGGGCCGCGGTGAGACCCGCGAAGGCCAGGCGGTCGGCGAGCGGCCAGTCGGCGAGCGTGCCGGTGACGAAGCCGGCCACGAAGACGTCCCCGGCGCCGGTCGGGTCGAGGGCCTCGACGGCAATGGCCGGGACCTCGGCGGACTCGCCGGTGCGCCGGTCCACGGCGTAGGCGCCCTCGGCGCCGAGCGTGACGACCGCGAGCGGTACGTGCGCGGTGAGGGCGTGCGCGGCGGCGCGGGGGCAGGTGGCGCCGGTGTAGCGCATGGCCTCCTCCGCGTTCGGCAGGAAGGCCTCGCAGTGCGCCAGGTCGGTGAGGCCGGCCAGGTCCCAGGCACCGGTGTCGTCCCAGCCGACGTCGGCGAAGATGCGGGTGCCGCGGGCGGCGGCCTGTTGGATCCAGGGGGCGCGTCGGCCGGGGGTGAGGGAGACGACGGCCGCACGGGCGGGCGGCGGACAGGCGGGCTCGGGTGCCTGCGGGGGCGGCTCGTGGCCGTGCGAGACCATCGTGCGCTCCCCCTCGTACGCCATGGAGACGGTGACGGAGGAGTGCCAGCCGGGGACCGTGCGCGAGGTGCTGAGGTCGATGCCCTCGCCCCGCTCCAGGGCGTCCCAGCAGTACTCGCCGTAGTGGTCGTCGCCGAAAGCGGCCGCGAGGGAGGTGCGCAGGCCGAGCCGGGCGAGGGCGGTGGCCATGTTGGCGACACCGCCGGGGCTCGAGCCCATGCCGCGCGCCCAGGACTCGGTCCCGCGCACCGGGGCGGAGTCGAGCCCGGTGAAGATGATGTCGAGGAAGACCGGCCCGGTGAGGTAGACGTCCCACGGCGGGTCGTCGGGGGCTCGCCGGGCGGCCAGGGGGTCCGCCCCGGCGGCCGGGCAGCCGCCTGCCGGGCCGGCCGGTCCGGTGTGTCCGTTCTGGCCGGTCCGGCCGCTCGGGTGGTGGTGTCCCTCTCCGGTGGACGCGTTGGACGCGGTCACGGTGCGCTCCCTGACGTGGTGCCGATCTGGCCAGTGTGCACCACGCCACCGACAACAGGCCGTCTGTCACACGCCCCGCGGCAGCAGTCGCCCGCACCGGCCACCCCCACGCGCCCCGCGCCCGCACGCCCCGGGGTCACCGGCGTGCGGTCCACCGGCGTGTGGTCACCGGCGCCGGGTCACCAGCGGGGGACGGCCGGGGTGACCCAGTCGGGGTCGGCCAGGCGCATGGCCGCCGCGTCGTCGCGCTCGCGCAGGGCGCCGTCGTCGTCGAGCCAGCGCCGGTGCAGGAACCGGAGCTTGTCCCGGTCGAGTGCGACGCCGAGGCCGGGCGCGTCCGACACGGCGACCTTGCCGTCGTCGAAGGTGAGGCGTTCGGTGAGGACGTCCTCCGACTGCCAGGGGTAGTGGGAGTCGCAGGCGTGGTGGAGGTTCGGCACGGTGGACGCCACGTGGGTCATGGCGGCCAGCGAGATGCCCAGGTGGGTGTTGGAGTGCATGGAGATACCGACGCCGAACGTCCGGCAGATCTCCGCGAGTTGCCGGGTGTTGCGCAGTCCGCCCCAGTAGTGGTGGTCGGAGAGGACGACCTGGACGGCGTCGCGGGTGAACGCCTCCTTGATCTCGGCGAACGTCGTCACGCACATGTTGGTGGCGAGCGGCACGTCGGTCTTCGCGGCCACCTCGGCCATGGCCGGGGTGCCGAGCGCCGGGTCCTCCAGGTATTCGAGGATGCCGCCGATCTCGTCGGCCACCTTCAGGGAGGTCGCCACGGACCAGGCGCCGTTGGGGTCGAGCCGCAGCGGGTGGCCGGGGAACGCCTCGGCCAGCGCCCGTACGGCGGCGATCTCCTCGTCCGGCGGGAAGACGCCGCCCTTGAGCTTGAAGGAGGTGAAGCCGTAGCGCTCCTTGAAGCGCCGGGCCTGCTCGACCACCCCGGCCGGGTCGACGGCGGCGCCCCAGTCGTCCTTCTCCGCGGGGACGCCCTCGGGGTGGTCGGCCCACTTGTAGAAGAGGTAGGCGCTGTATTCGACCGCGTCGCGCACCTTGCCGCCGAGCAGGGTGTGCACGGGCAGGCCGAGCGCCTTGCCGAGGGCGTCGAGGCAGGCGACCTCGAAGGCGGAGACGACGGACAGCCGCAGCTTGTCGGCGGTCTGGACGCCGCGCAGCCCGCCGACGTCCACCTGCCCGGAGACCCGGGAGCTGTCGACGGCGACCTCGTCGGCGATGGTGAACAGGCCGTTCAGGTCGCTCACCGGGCGGCCGCGCAGCTTCTCGGCGAACGGGCGGGCCAGTTCGAGGTACTTGGTGTCGCCGTACGTCTCGCCGACGCCCGTGACCCCGTCCGCCGTCTCGACCTCCACGATCAGCCGGGGCGTGTACGGCTGGTGCACGCCCTGGGTGTTGAGCAGCGGCGGGTCGGCGACCAGGATCGGGGTGAGGCGGATGTCGGTGATCGTGAGGTTCACAGCGCGGCTCCTACGAGGTCGAGGCCGGTGTTCAGGAGGGCCCGGAGGTCGGCGAGGTCGGTGGGCGAGGGGTCGGTGAGCGGGGCGCGGACGGGTCCGACGGGGTGGCCTCGCAGCCGGGCGGCCGCCTTCACCAGGGACACGGCGTAGCCCGGTACCCGGTCGCGGAGTTCGACGAGCGGTACGTAGAAGTCGCGCAGCAGCCGGTCCACCGATTTGTCGTCGCCGACGCGCAGCGCGGTGAAGAAGGCGTCGGCGATCTCCGGGGCGAAGGCGTGGACGGCGGAGGAGTAGGCGGGGACGCCGACGGTGGCGTAGGCGCGGGCCTGGATCTCGGCGGTGGCGGCGCCGTTGAAGAAGAGGAAGCCGTCGGGGGCGGCGAGGGTGAGCCGCTGGAGGCGGTCGAGGTCGCTGTGGCCGTCCTTGAGGCCGATGACGCCCGGGATGGCGGCGACGCGCCGCAGCGAGGCGGCGGTGAAGGCGACCTGGCCGCGCTGGTAGGCGATGAGGGGCAGCCGGGTGCGGGCGGCGAGCCGCTCCAGCTGGGCGACGAGGCCGTCCTGCGGGGCGGCGACGAGGTAGTGCGGCAGGACGAGGAGGGCGTCGGCGCCGGCCTCCTGCGCGATGCGCGCGAACCGGGCGGCCTGGGCCCAGCCGTAGCCGACGCCGGCGACGACGGGGAGGTGGCCGCCCGCCTCCTCGACGGCGATCGTGACCACCTGGCGGTACTCGTCCTCGTCGAGGGAGAAGAACTCGCCGGTGCCGCAGGCGGGGAAGACGGCGCCGGGCGCGGTCGCGATCCGGTCCGCAATGTGCGTGCGGAAGCCGTCGGGGTCGAGGGAGCCGTCGTCGTGGAAGCTCGTGAGCGGGAACGACAGCACCCCCCGCGCCATGCCGTCCCGCAGGCGTCGGACCGTTTCCCTGTCGAGATCGCTGTCGAGGCTCACCCTCGATCATCTCCCTATGTAAACGTCATCTACGTATGGAGATGGAGGTTAGATACGCGAACGTCGACCGTCAATGGGCGCGCACCCCCCGACCCGCCCACCCTTACGATCGGGACATGTCGGAGACAGGCGGCGTCCGCGAGGTGAAGTCCGCGGCGCGCACGGTCGAGCTGCTGGAACTGCTCGCGGCGCGCGGCGACCGGCCGGCGCGGCTCCAGGAACTGGCGGACGAGCTCGGGGTGCCGCGCAGCTCGATGTACGCGCTGCTCCAGACGCTGATCGGCCGGGGCTGGGTACGCACGGACGTGACCGGCTCCCTCTACGGCATCGGCATCCACGCCCTGCTGACCGGCACCAGCTATCTCGACTCCGACCCGCGCGTGCGGCTGGTGCGGCCCTACCTGGACGAGGCCTCCGAGGCGCTGGGCGAGACGATCCACCTGGGCCGGCTGGACGGCCGGGGCGTGGCGTACCTGGCGACGCGCGAGTCGCACGAGTACCTGCGCACGATCAGCCGGGTCGGGCGGCGGCTCCCTGCGCACGTCGGCGCGCTCGGCAAGGCGCTGCTGGCGCAACGGCCGGACGACGAGCTGCCCGAGGGGCCGTACGAGGCGTTCACCCCGCACTCCCGCACGAGCCGTCGGGCACTGCTCGACGATCTCGCCGGGGTGCGGGCGCGCGGGTACTCCGTGGACCGCGAGGAGGGCGTCCTCGGCATCGCCGGGTTCGGTTTCGCGCTGCGCTACGACACTCCCGCGCAGGACGCGGTCAGCTGCTCGGTGCCGGTGGCCCGGCTGACGCCGGAGCACGAGGAGCGGATCGTCGCGGTGATGCGGGAGATCAGGGCGAAGATCGAGGCGACGGCGCCGGGCGCGAGCGGCGCCCCCGACTGGCGCTAGCGCACGCCCCGTTGAAGCGGGTCTGGACCCCGCGGACGGGCAGGGAAGAGGACTGCGTTTACCCCTCCTCCCCCACCCCAAACGCGAAGTGATCCAGATCACCCACCCCACGCTTTTTCTCGCACCGCGTGCTTGATACAAATTGCCCGCGCGTTCCTGTCCGTCGACGGTCGGCGCCCCTCCCCTCTTCCGAGCCGTCCCTTTCGCATGCCCTGGAACGCCCGTGTTCGCCCCACGCACCACCCTGCCCTGGCCCGTCGTCGCCCTGTTCACGGCCGGGTACCTCGCCCCCTATCTGCTGCCGACCGTGGTCGGCCGACTGGACACCGGGCTGCCGCTGTCCGCCACCGAGGCCGGAGCCGTCGGCAGTGCGCTGCTGCTCGGCTCGGCCGCCGCCGGGTTCCTGCTCGCCTCCCGCGTGGAGCGGATCGGGGCGCGGACCCTCGCCCGGATCGGACTGACCCTCGCCGTGCTCGGCTACGGCGGTGCCGCCCTCGCCGGCGGAGTGACCGCCGTCATCGCCGGCGCGGTCCTCGGCGGCTTCGGCTCCGGCACGGTCACCACGGTCGCCGCCACCCGGATCGCCGCCCATCCCGACCCGCACCGCGTCTCCACGGCGGGCCTGCTCGGGGTCTCCGCGCTCGCGGGTGCCGTCTATCTGACGGTGCCGCACCTGGGCGCCGGGCACGGTCAGCCGCTGGCCGCGATCGCCCTCACCGCGCTCGCCGTCTGGCCGCTGACGGGCCGTCTGCCCGGCCGGACGGCCCCCGTCCCGACCCGCCGCGAGGACCGGCCGCGGCTGCCCCGGCTGCGGGCCGGACTCGTCCTGGCCGCCGCCATGCCCTGCTGGTCGCTGGTCCAGAACTCGCTCTGGGGCGTCAGCGGACGCATCGGCCTGACCCAGGCGCACCTCACCGAGGCCGGCGTCGGCGTCGTCTTCGCGGTGGCGCTGGGAGCCGGGCTCACGGGTGTGCTGGGCGCGGGGGCGCTCGGGGCGCGGCTCGGACGGGCGGTACCCATCGGCGCCGGGACCGTCCTGATCGCCGGCTGTGTCGTGGCCAGCGCCTCCGCGACCGGGCCGGTGAGCTTCGCGGCCGGCGAGATCGCCTGGAACACGCTCTACCCGATCGTGCTGTCGTACCTGATCGGACTGGCCGCCTCGCTCGACCCGCGCGGCCGCTGGGCCGTGCTCGTCGGGTCGGCGGGCTCGCTGGGAACGGCGGCGGGGCCGCTGACCGGGAGCGTGCTGTCGGCATGGGCCGGATTCCCGGTGATGGGTCTGCTGCTGGGGGCCGGGCTGCTCGTCGTCGCGGTGCCGATGACCGCCGTCGCCCTGCGCACGGGCGGCGGTCCGCGGGTCGCGGGCTCGGTCCGGCGGCGGGGCGGTACCCCGGAGCCGCAGGTGGTGGAGATCGCGATGGAGGGCTCGGCGGTACCCCTACGGGACGCGTACGGCACGGCCGGACCCCGGCCGGCGGGTGCCGCGCCGGGGTCCGGTGACTGAGGCCGCCCGGCAGAGCGGCTAGAACGTGTAGGCGTCGACCTCCGCGAGATACCGCGCCCGCCGCTCCTCGTCGTCCTCCAGGAAGGAGGCGACGAAGGAGTTGCGGGCCAGCTCGCGCAGCCGCTCCTCGCCCAGGCCCAGGGCGGTGCCCACGGCGTCGAAGTTGTCGCCGGCGTACCCGCCGAAGTAGGCCGGGTCGTCGGAGTTGACCGTGCACAGCAGCCCTGCGTCGAGCATGGCGGGCAGCGGGTGGTCGGCGAGGACGTCGACGGTGCGCAGCCGCACGTTGGACAGCGGGCACAGCGTCAGCGGGATCCGCTCCCGCACCAGCCGCTCGACGAGGGCCGGGTCCTCCATGCACCGGAGCCCGTGGTCGACGCGTTCCACGCCGAGCACGTCCAGGGCCTCGGTGATGTACTCCGGCGGCCCCTCCTCACCGGCGTGCGCGACGCGCCGCAGTCCGAGAGCGGCCGCCGCCTCGTACACCTCGCGGAACTTCACCGGCGGATGCCCGACCTCGGCGGAGTCCAGGCCCACACCGGTGATCCGGTCGAGGTAGGGCCGCGCCGCCTCCAGCGTCTCGAGCGCCGACTCGGCGGACTCGTCGCGCAGGAAGCACAGGATCAGACGCGTCGAGATGCCGTGCCCGGCCTCGCTGTCGCCCAGCGCGCGCCACAGCCCGTCCACGACCGTGCCCATGTTCACCCCGCGGGCGAGGTGGGCCTGCGGGTCGAAGAAGATCTCCGCGTGCCGCACGCCCTGCGCGGCGGCCCGCGCGAGGTAGGCGTTCGCGAGGTCCTCGAAGTCGCGCTCGGTGCGCAGGACCGCCATGAGCTCGTAGTACAGGTTCAGGAACGACTGGAGGTCCTCGAACTGATACGCCTTGCGGAGCGCGTCCGTGTCGGCGTACGGCAGTGCGACCCCGTTGCGGGCGGCCAGCTCGAAAGCCAGCTCGGGCTCCAGGGTTCCTTCGATGTGCAGGTGCAGTTCAGCTTTGGGGAGGGGCATCAAAGCATCGTACGGCTGCTCACGCTCGGATTGCGCCTCGCGAGGGCTACGCCGATCACCCCTGCTGACCTGCTTTTCCGCTGGGGGTCCGGGGGTCGTCCCCCGGAACGGTGCAGTGCCGCCGTCTCGGAACCGGCACGCGCAGCAGGTCGTGCGCCACGGTCAGCTCGCCCTCGAACCCGGCCGCCCGCGCCTGCCGCTCGAATTCCTCCGGCTCCGCGTAGCGCTGGCTGAAGTGGGTGAGGACGAGATGCCGCACCCCGGCGTCACGGGCCACCCGGGCGGCCTGACCGGCGGTCAGATGACCGTGGTCGACGGCGAGTCGCTCGTCCTCGTCGAGGAAGGTCGACTCGATGACGAGCAGGTCGGCGCCGTCGGCGAGGGCGTGCACGCCCTCGCACAGCCGGGTGTCCATGATGAACGCGAACCGCTGTCCGGTCCGCACCTCGCTGACCTCGTCCAGCGACACCCCGCCGATCGCGCCCTCCCGCTGGATCCGGCCGACGTCCGGCCCCTTGATGCCGTGCGCGGCCAGCCGCTCGGGCAGCATGCGGCGGCCGTCGGGCTCGACGATCCGGTAGCCGTAGGACTCGACGGGGTGGGAGAGCCTGGCGGCTTCGAGACGGTAGGACGCGGTGCTGGCGAGTACGCCGTCCGCGTCGACCGGGGCCTCGGTGATGCCGACGGTCTCGCGGTAGGCGGTGGAGTAGCGCAGCCGGTCGAAGAAGCGCTGCCCGGAGCGCGGGTAGTGCGCGGTGACCGGGTGCGGGACCTTGTCCAGGTTGATGCGCTGGATGACACCGGCGAGACCGAGGGAGTGGTCGCCGTGGAAGTGCGTGACGCAGATCCGGTTGAGGTCGTGCGCGGCGACCCCGGCGCGCAGCATCTGCCGCTGGGTGCCCTCGCCCGGGTCGAAGAGGACGCCCTCGCCGTCCCAGCGCAGCAGGTAGCCGTTGTGGTTGCGATGCCGGGTCGGGACCTGGCTGGCGGTGCCGAGGACCACCAGTTCACGTACGGACACGGCGGCCTATCCGGGAGGCCAGTGCAGGCCTCGGCCGCCGACGACGTGCGCGTGGGCGTGCCAGACGGTCTGGCCGGCGCCGGCCCCGGTGTTGAAGACGACGCGGTAGCTCTCCAGCTTGTCCCCGTCCGCGACCGCCTGCGTCTCGCGCAGCACGTCGGCGGCGAGCTCCGGCGCGCCGGCGGCCAGCGTGGCGGCGTCCCGGTAGTGCGCCTTCGGGATCACCAGGACGTGGGTGGGCGCCTGCGGGTTGATGTCCCGGAAGGCGATGGTCGTCTCGGTCTCCCGCACGATCGTCGCCGGGATGTTCCCCGCGACGATCTTGCAGAACAGACAGTCGTCCTGCGGTTCCCCTGCCATGCGGGTGCCTCCTCAGACGGTTGATCAGTACGGGTGCATGCTAGCGGGGGGGTGCGTTGCTCCAGCCCGTCTGGGGGTCCCCCCTCCGGGGGAGCTTGCGGACGAGGCCGTTCAGGCCGCAGCGGGGGTCCGGGGGCGGCAGCCCCCGGAGACGGTCACCACGACGCCGGGTGGGCTAGGAGCCGGGCAGCAGCGGAGGCGTCTTCGCCGGGGTCTCCTGGAGGGCGGCCAGCGCCAGCGAGACCGCCTCGTCCAGTTGGACGTCCCGCTCCGCCGCGTAGTCCTGGGGCCGGGTGACCACCTCGACGTCGGGATCGACACCGTGGTTCTCCACGCCCCACTCGTACCCCTCCAGCCAGAACGCGTACTTGGGCTGCGTGACGAGCGTCCCGTCGACCAACCGGTACCGGCTGTCGATCCCGATCGTCCCGCCCCACGTGCGCGTGCCCACCACGGGCCCGATCCCGAGCGCCTTGATCGCCGCGTTGACGATGTCCCCGTCGGACCCGGAGAACTCGTTGGCGACGGCGACGACGGGCCCCCGGGGCGCGTCCTCCGGGTAGCTGGACGCCCGCATCCCGCGCGGCAGGTCCCAGCCGACGATGCGCCGGGCGAGCTTCTCGACGACCAGCTGCGAGGTGTGCCCGCCCCGGTTCTCCCGGACGTCCACGATCAGCCCCTCCCGCGCCACCTCCACCCGCAGGTCACGGTGGATCTGGGCCCACCCGGGCGCCTGCATGTCGGGCACGTGCAGATACCCCAGCCGCCCGCCGGAGGCCTCGTGCACGTACGCCCGCCGGTCCGAGACCCACGCGTGGTAGCGCAGCGCCTCCTCGTCCGCGACGGGGACGACGACGGCGTGCCTCGGCTCGCCCCCGCCGGACGGCGAGATCGTCAGCTCGACGACCTTGCCCGCGGTGCCGACGAGCAGCGGTCCGGGCCCGGCGACCGGGTCCACCGGCTGCCCGCCGACGGCGACTACGGCGTCACCGGCCCGCACCGCGACGCCGGGTGCGGCGAGCGGGGAGCGCGCGTCGGGGTCGGAGGTCTCCGAGGGAAGGACCCGGTCGATGCGCCAGCTTCCGTCCTCGTGCCGGGAGATGTCGGCGCCCAGCAGGCCCTGCCGGGCGCCGCCGCCGTGGCCGCCGCGCGGCATGACGTAGGCGTGCGAGGTGCCGAGTTCGCCGTGCACCTCCCACAGCAGGTCGACGAGGTCGTCGTGGGTGGCGACCCGTTCCAGCACGGGCCGGTAGCGGTCCAGGACGCCCTCCCAGTCGACGCCGCCCAGGTCGGGGCGCCAGAAGTTGTCCCGCATGATCCGGCCGGTCTCGTCGAACATCTGCCGCCACTCGGCGGCCGGGTCGACGGTGCGGCGGATCCGGCCGAGGTCGACGGTGATGTTGCTGTCGCTGTCCTCGTCGCCGGAGGCGCGCCGGTCGCTCGGGACGACCTTCAGCTTGCCGTCGGTCCACAGCAGCAGCCGCTTGCCGTCGCCGCTGACCTCGAAGCCGTCGGCGTCGGCGGCGAGGTGCTCGATGCGCTGCTGGGCGAGGTCGTAGCGCTCCAGTTCGGTGTGCGGGTCGGGGTCGTCCGGGGTGGCGCGGGAGGCGCCGAGGACACCGCGCACGGGGTGCCGCAGCCACAGCACGCCGTCCTTCGCCGCGGCGAGCCCGGAGTACCGGCCGGCCTCCACCGGGAAGGGGACTATCCGGTCGGCGAGGCCTTCGAGGTCGATACGGGTGGCCGGGGTGCCCTCGCTGTCGGGTGTCTCGTCCTTGTCGGGGGCCTCGAAGGGCCTGCCGTGCCGCTGCGGGCCGAAGGGGGACGGGGTCGTCGCCGCGAGGGTGATCAGGTGCGGGCGGGCCCCGGCCACGAAGGAGAGGTCGAAGACGTGCTCGTCGTAGACCGGGTCGAAGGCGCGTGCGGAGAGGAACGCGAGGTGCTTGCCGTCGAGGGTGAAGGCGGGCGCGTAGTCCCGGAAACGCAGCGGGGTCGCCTCGGTGACCAACAGGTCGGTGACGTTGGCGAGCTTGAGCTGGCTGAGCGGGCGCGGCCCGGGGTGGGACCAGGCGAGCCAGGCCGAGTCGGGCGAGAAGACCAGGTCGGACACCTCGCCGTCGGGACTGCTGTCGACCTCGCGGACCTCACCGGTCTCCCGTTCGACGAGCAGCAGCCGGCCGTCGTGCGCGGCGACGGCGGCCCGGCTGCCGTCGGGCGCCATGGCGAGCTCCAGGACCCGCCCGAGCCGTCCGGCGGCGAGCCGGCGCGGGGTGGCGCCGGGGGCCGTGCCGGTGGCGGGGGCGAACTCCAGCGCGTCCTCGCCCTCGGCGTCCGTCACCCACACGACCCACTCCTCGCCCTCCGTGCGGAAGGTGCGCGGCAGCCGGGCCCGGACGCCCGGTTCGGCGGCGAGCGCGCGGGCGGGTCCGCTGCGGTGGGTCACCCAGTGGACGGCACCGCGCACCTCCACGGCGCTGCCCCGCGCGGTGTGGTCGGGCGCTGCCCCGCCCAGCCAGCGGGAGGCGGCCACGGGATACGGGCGGCGGTCGGTGCGCTGCCCGCCGAGGCGGATGTCGAGCCGGCGCGGTTCGGCCCCGTCGAGGTCGTCGAGCAGCCACAGCTCGCCCGCGGACATGTACACGACCCGGGTGCCGTCACCGGCGGCGTGCCGGGCGTAGAAGCCTTCGAGGGGGGTGTGCCGCCGCAGGTCGGACCCGTCGGCGAGGGAGGAGTACAGGGCCCCCGTGCCTTCGTGATCCGACAGGAACGCGAGGCGCTCCCCCGCCCACACGGGGTGTTCGATGTTGCCGTCCAGCTCCTCGTGCAGCCGGACGAACCCCCCGTCGCCCTCCCGGTCGATCCACAGCTTGCCCGCCGTGCCGCCCCGGTAGCGCTTCCAGTGGGCGGCCTCGCGCCCCATCGGCGCGGACAGCACCACGGTGTGCGGGCCGTGCGCGACCGTGCCGACCGGCCCGTACGGCAGGGTCGTCGCCGGTCCGCCGTCGACCGGGACGGCGCGCGCCCAGCTGCGGCGCAGGGTCGCCTGGTCGTAGGTGCTGACGGCGAGGACCCGGCCGTCCGGGGTCCAGCCCCGCACCCGGGTCTGCCAGCTCCCCCAGTACGTCAGCCGGGTCGACGGGCCCCCGTCGACGGGGGCGATGTGCACCTCGGGGGCGCCGTCGCGGGTGGAGGTCCAGGCCACGGTGGTGCCGTCGGGTGAGATACGCGGCAGGGTGACCGGCACGTTGTCGGCGCTGACCCGCCAGGCGCGGCCGCCGTCGAGGGGGGCCAGCCACACGTCGTCCTCGGCGGCGAAGGCCACCAACTCGCCGTGCAGATGGGGGTATCGGAGGTATGCGGCAGGCGTCGCGGGCTGTGTCACCGAATCACTGTATGCACCGGCGGGACCGCAGGTCAGGGGTTTCGATCACTTCTTTCCGCCGCCGCCCCCGCCTCCGTCCCCGCTCACGGTCTCGGTGACCGTGACGGTCACGGTGACCGTCGGCCGCCCGCCGGGCCGGTCGGAGTCCGACGGCGCGACCGGCGACGGCGTCGCGGACTTGCAGTCGCCGAGACCGCTCACCCGGAACAGTTGCTTCTTCCCGACGACGGCGGTGAGATCCCCGCGCACACAGGCCCCGTCGACCGCCCGCGCGACCTGCCCCTCGACCGTGATGTCCCGCCCGTCGGCGGTCTTCCCCTGGCAGTCCACGGAGGCGACGGTCCCCGCCTTCTCCTGGTCCTCGTACCGAGCCGTGCAGGTCAGCCAGCGCACGTCCACGTCCCGGCGCTGGATCTCGGCCGTCGCGGCCTCGTCGGTGGTGTACGCCACGGACATGCTGCTCAGCCCGCCCGGCTCGCACGCCACGGCGCCCACCGCCACCACGGCCACCGACGGGAGAAGCCAAATACGCCTCAATGCCCCCATGGACGGCAGCGTGCCACTCGGGCGGGCGGTGCGGTAGCCCGTATGCGGTCACGTTCCGCGCGGGCCCTACCGTGGACGCATGAGCCATCAGCGCCGCCGGAGAACCCTCGTCGTGGACGAGACGACCAGCTATGTGTGGACGGTCGGCCACCGGCACGGGGGCCAGGAGCCCTGCCAGGAGGTCCTCACCCTCCACCGGGACGGGGTGCGCACCCACCTGGTCTTCCAGGACGGCGACGGGCGTTACGTGGGCAGCGTCGCCTACGGACACCGCGGCGGGGTGGGCGACCGCCACCATCACCTCAACCTCAACGAACCCGGTGTGGTGCGCGCCTTCGTCGACGAGGCCGTCAAGCGGGAACTGCTGCCCCTGGACGGCGAGTTGGACGGCTGGGAGCTGTTCACCGCCGTCGCGCTCAGCCGCGCAGCAGCAGCCACTCCTGAAGTTCCACCAGATTGCCCTCCGGGTCCTTGAGGTGGGCCACGCGCATCCGGTCGGCCATCGGGGCGGGACCGTGGATCAGGGCGGCGCCGCGGGCGGTGATCCGCGCGCACATGGCGTCCAGGTCGTCCACGCGCAGGGCCACCAGGGAGCGGTGACCGTTCGCCGTGTCGCCCAGCTCGCCCAGCACCTCCGCCATCATCTTCCGGTCCTGGATGGCTATCCCCGTCGAACCGGTGGCGGGCGAGAACTTCTCGTACGGTCCCCGCTCCGCCCCCGACTGCGGCTTGAGGCCGAGGACGTCGGCGTAGAAGCGGTAGCAGGCGGCGAAGTCGGTGACCAGCAGTCTTACCTGGACGAATTCCACGATGTCCTCCCGGAGGACGGGCAGGGTCAGGACCAGCGACCGGTCCTGCCGAGGATCAGGGACGCGGCCGCCGTACCGGCGGTCGAGGTGCGCAGGACGCTCCGCCCGAGCCGGTACGCCTTCGCCCCCGCCTCCGCGAAGAGCGTCAACTCGTCCGGCGAGACGCCCCCTTCGGGGCCCACGACGAGCACGATCTCGCCCGTGCCGGGCAGTGCGGCGGTGGCCAGGGGCTCGCTGCCGTAGTCACGGTCCTCGTGCAGGACGGCGGCGAAGTCGGCGCGGGCGAGGAGTTCCGCCACCTGCCGGGACGTCGACGCGTCGGCGATCTCGGGGAAGCGGACCCGACGGGACTGCTTGCCGGCCTCGCGGGCGGTGGCCCGCCACTTGGCGAGCGCCTTCGCGCCACGCTCGCCCTTCCACTGGGTGATGCAGCGCGCGGCCGCCCACGGCACGATCGCGTCGACGCCGGTCTCGGTCATCGTCTCGACGGCCAGCTCGCCCCGGTCGCCCTTCGGCAGCGCCTGGACGACGGTGATCCGGGGCGCCTCGGCAGGCTCCTCGACCACCTCCCCCAGGCTCACCACCAGCCGGTCCTTGCCCTCGGCGGCGACGACCTCGCCCCGCGCCCAGCGCCCGGCGCCGTCGGTGAGGACGACCTCCTCGCCGGTCCGCAGCCGCTTCACGGAGACGGCGTGCCGGCCCTCGGGACCGTCCAGTACGAACTCGGTTCGGGAGGCCGGGAGTTCGTCGACGACGAAGACGGGCGCCGTCACGAGGCACCGCCCTCACGGGCCTGGAACTCCGACAACGCTGTCCGCGCCTCGGCGATTTCGGACACCAGGACCTCCACCAGTTGCCCGGCGGGCAGCTCGCGGGCCAGCCGGTGCCCCTGTCCCGCCCACAGCGCCATGCCCTGCGCGTCGCCCGCCTTGGCGGCCGCCTTGCGCAGCGGCGAGGTGAGGTGGTGCACCTCCGGGTAGGCGGCGGGCGCGTACGGGCCGTGCTCGCGCAGGAAACGATTGACCAGGCCGCGGGCCGGGCGGCCGGAGAAGGCACGGGTCAGCTCGGTGCGTACGAAGAGGGGGTTGGTCAGCGCCTGCTTGTGCACGGCGTGCGCACCGGACTCGGGCGTGACCAGGAACGCGGTCCCCAGCTGGGCCGCGTTCGCACCGGACGCGAGGGCCGCGGCGATCTGGCTGCCGCGCATGAGCCCGCCCGCGGCCACGATCGGCAGGTTCACGGACTCGCGGACCTGGGCGATCAGCGCGAGCAGCCCGATGCCGGAGCGGTCGTTCTCCGGGTTGTCCTTGTGGGTGCCCTGGTGGCCGCCGGCCTCCACACCCTGCACGATCACCGCGTCCGCGCCGGCCCGCTCCACCGCACGGGCCTCCGCGGCAGTGGTCGCCGTGACCAGGGTGAACGTTCCCGCGCGCCGCAGGGAGTCCAGCACCTCGGCGCTCGGGATGCCGAAGTGGAACGAGACCACCGCCACCGGGTTGTCCAGCAGCACCGCGAGCTTGGCGTCGTAGCCGTCGTCGCGGCCGCTCTCCGGGTCGCCCAGCTCGGTCTCGTACCAGGCGGCCTCACCGGCCAGCTGGTGGGCGTAGACCTCGACGGCGCCCGTCTCCGCATACTCCGGCTGCGGCATGAAGAGGTTCACGCCGAAGGGGCGGGTGGTGAGGCTCCGCAGCTGCTTGATCTCCTGGTACACGCCGTCGGCCGTCTTGTACCCGGCGGCCAGGAATCCGAGCCCGCCGGCCTCGCACACGGCGGCCGCGAGCCGCGGGAGGGAGACACCGCCCGCCATGGGGGCCTGCACGATCGGATACGGGAAGAGATCGGTCAGTGCGGAGGACATGACGGCATGTTGTCACGTCCTCCGAACAAGTCCGAATCGACCCTTCCCATTGACACGTGCTGTCACGTGCCGGCAGATCCAGCCCGTCCGGCGATTGAGAACGAGGCCCCTTCAGGGCCGATACGGGGGTCTGGGGGCGCAGCCCCCGGGGACGGGAAAGGGAAGGGGCGGCGGGGGCGAGAAAGCCCCCGCACACCGACCGTCACCGCCCGTTGAACGCGTCCTTCAGCCGGGAGAACAACCCCTGCTGCCCGGGCTGGAACTGCCCGGTAGGCCGCTCCTCGCCACGCAGCTTGGCCAGCTCCCGCAGCACCCGCTCCTGCTCGGGGTCGAGCTTGCTCGGCGTCTGCACCTCGACATGCACGATGAGGTCACCGCGCCCCCCGCCCCGCAGGTGCGTAACACCCCGGCCGTGCAACGGGATCGACTGGCCGGACTGGGTACCGGGCCGGATGTCGACCTCCTCCAGCCCGTCCAGCGTCTCCAGCGGCACCTTGGTGCCGAGCGCCGCCGCCGTCATCGGCAGGGTCACCGTGCAGTGCAGGTCGTCGCCGCGCCGCTGGAACTGCGCGTGCGGCAACTCGTGGATCTCGACGTACAGGTCGCCGGCGGGGCCGCCGCCGGGGCCGACCTCACCCTCGCCCGCGAGCTGGATCCGGGTGCCGTTGTCGACACCGGCCGGGATCTTCACGGTCAGCGTGCGCCGCGAGCGCACCCGTCCGTCGCCCGCGCACTCCGGGCACGGGGTCGGCACGACGGTGCCGAAGCCCTGGCACTGCGGACACGGCCGCGAGGTCATGACCTGCCCGAGGAAGGACCGCGTCACCTGCGACACCTCGCCGCGGCCGCGGCACATGTCACACGTCTGGGCGCTGGTGCCGGGGGCCGCGCCCTCGCCACTGCACGTCGTGCAGACGATCGCCGTGTCGACCTGGAGGTCCTTGGTCGTGCCGAAGGCCGCCTCCTCGAGGTCGATCTCCAGCCGGATCATCGCGTCCTGGCCACGGCGGGTGCGCGAGCGCGGACCGCGCTGCGACGCCGTTCCGAAGAACGCGTCCATGATGTCCGAGAAGTTCCCGAAGCCGCCGGCGCCGAAGCCGCCCGCGCCACCGCCGCCCGACTGCGACAGCGGGTCGCCGCCGAGGTCGTAGACCTGCTTCTTCTGCGGATCCGACAACACCTCGTAGGCGGCGTTGATCTCCTTGAACCGCTCCTGGGTCTTCGGGTCCGGATTGACGTCCGGGTGCAGCTCGCGCGCGAGCCGCCGGAAGGCCTTCTTGATCTCTTCCTGCGACGCATCGCGGCGCACGCCGAGAACGGCGTAGTAGTCCGTGGCCACCTACGACTCCGCCAGGATCTGTCCGACGTACCGTGCCACCGCTCGTACCGCTCCCATCGTTCCCGGGTAATCCATGCGGGTCGGTCCGACCACGCCCAGCTTGGCGACTGCCTCGCCGCCCGAACCGTAGCCGACCGACACCACCGAAGTGGAGTTGAGTCCCTCATAGGCGTTCTCGTGACCGATGCGTACGGTCATGCCCGAATCCCCCGCCTCGCCAAGGAGCTTGAGGAGCACGACCTGCTCCTCCAGTGCCTCCAGGACGGGACGGATGGTGAGGGGAAAGTCATGTCCGAAGCGGGTGAGATTGGCGGTTCCGCCGATCATCAGCCGCTCCTCGTTCTCTTCGACGAGCGTCTCCAGCAGGGTGGAGAGCACCGTCGTGACCGTACCGCGGTCCTCGGTCTCGAACGCGTCCGGCAGATCCTCCACCAGATGCGGCACGTCCGCGAACCGCCGGCCCGCGACCCGGCTGTTGAGCCGCGCGCGTAGATCCGCCAGCGAGGCCTCCCCGAAGGGCGCCGGGCAGTCCACCATCCGCTGCTCGACCCGCCCGGTGTCCGTGATCAGCACGAGCATCAGGCGTGCGGGCGCGAGCGAGAGAAGCTCCACGTGCCGCACGGTCGAGCGGGTCAGCGACGGGTACTGCACCACGGCGACCTGCCGGGTGAGCTGCGCGAGCAGCCGTACGGTCCGGGCCACCACGTCGTCGAGGTCGACGGCGCCGTCGAGGAAGTTCTGGATGGCCCGCCGCTCGGGACCGGTCATCGGCTTGACGCCGGCCAGCTTGTCGACGAACAGCCGGTAGCCCTTGTCCGTGGGGATCCGCCCGGCACTGGTGTGCGGCTGGGCGATGTACCCCTCGTCCTCCAGGGCGGCCATGTCGTTGCGGACCGTCGCCGGGGACACGCCGAGGCTGTGCCGCTCGGTGAGCGCCTTCGAACCCACGGGTTCCTCGGTGCCGACGTAGTCCTGGACGATGGCGCGCAGGACCTGGAGCCTGCGTTCACTCAGCATCGCGCACACACCTCCAGCAGTCGTCCCCAGTCCCCTGGGAGCCCCGTCTGGCACTCTTCACATCCGAGTGCCAGCGTTCCCCGGCCCAGTGTACGGCTGTGGGGTACACCCAGGGCAAGGTCGGCCCCCGGCGCAGCGTCGTAGGGCTAGCGTCGCGGTATGACGGTGACTTGGGAAGAGCTGGGGTGGGAGCGGGTCGCGGCCGGGGTGGGACGGGTACGGCTGCCGGGCTGGGACTGCACGGCGGGGCTGGTCGTCGGGGCGGGCACGGTACTGATGATCGACGCGGGGTCGAGCCTGGCCGAGGGGGCGCGGCTGCGGACGCGGGCCGAGGAACTCACCGGCTCCCGTGTGACCCATCTCGCCCTCACCCACCCCCACTTCGACCATGTGTTCGGGGCTGCGGCGTTCGCGGGCGCGGAGGTCTTCGGGGCGGTGGGGGTGGACACCGTGCCGGCGGAGGAGCTGCGGGCGGACGCGGTGCGCAACGGCCTCGACGAGACGGCGGCGGCGGAGGCCGCGGACACCCTCGTCCGGCCCCGGCACCTCGTCTCCGGCGAGTGGACCCTCGACCTGGGCGGTGGCCGGCAGGTCCTGCTGGCGAACATCGGCCCCGGTCACACCGCCCATGACCTGGCGGTCCTGATCCCCGGCAGCCCCGAGACGGTGTTCTGCGGCGACCTGGTCGAGGAGTCGGGCGAGCCCCAGGCCGGCCCCGACGCCGTACCGTCCCACTGGCCCGCCGCCCTCGACCGCCTGCTCGAGCTCGGCGGCGAGGACGCGCTGTACGTGCCCGGTCACGGGGCGGTGGTGGACGCGGCGTTCGTACGGGCGCAACGCGACGCGCTGGCGGCCCGTTTCGGCGTGTCGCGCTGATCGTGTGTCCCTGGGCCCGGCGCTTCTCCTATCGTCATCCGAATGCGCCAGTACTCCGCCGACCTGACCCCTCCCTGGAAGCGGCCGAAACCGGTCCCCGAGGTCCCGGCGGAGGCCGGCCTGGTGGTGGAGGAGCCCGGCACCGGGTTCTGCGGGGCGGTGATCCGCTGCGAGGCGGGCACGGTGACCCTGGAGGACCGCTTCGGCAAGCACCGGGTGTTCCCGCTGGAGCCGCGCGGCTTCCTGCTGGAGGGCAGGGTCGTGACCCTCGTACGGCCTGCGTCCGGCGGTCCCGTACGTCCCACCCGTACCGCCTCCGGTTCGGTCGCCGTCCCCGGGGCACGGGCGCGTGTGGCGCGCGCCGGCCGCATCTACGTCGAGGGCCGCCACGACGCCGAGCTGGTCGAGAAGGTGTGGGGCGACGATCTGCGCGTCGAGGGCGTGGTCGTGGAGTACCTGGAGGGCGTGGACGACCTGCCGGCGATCGTCGCCGAGTTCGCGCCGGGACCCGACGCGAAGCTGGGCGTCCTGGTGGACCACCTCGTCCCCGGCACGAAGGAGTGGCGCATCGCGCAGGCGGTCACGAGCGAGCACGCCCTGGTCGTCGGCCACCCGTACATCGACATCTGGGAAGCCGTGAAGCCGTCGGCCGTCGGCATCGAGGCCTGGCCCCGGGTGCCGCACGGCCAGGACTGGAAGACGGGCGTGTGCCGGTCCCTGGGCTGGCCGGACAACACCGGGGCGGTCTGGCAGGCGATCCTGAAGCGGGTGGGCTCCTACAAGGACCTCGAACCGGAACTGCTGGGCCGCGTCGAGGAACTGATCGACTTCGTGACCGTGTCCTGAAGCGGGGGGCTCTGCGCTTCGGGCTCTGCTCTGCGCTTCGGGCTCTGCGCTTCGGGCTCTGCGCTTCGGGCTCTGCGCTTCGGGCTCTGCGCTTCGGGCTTGAGCCTGCCGGCTCGGGACTCGGGTCTCCGGGCTCGGGCCTCGAGCCTCGGGGCTTCGGTCTCGGGCCTCGTGCCTCGGGGCTTCGGTCTCGGGCCTCCGGGCCTCCGGGCCTCCGGGCCTCCGGGCTCGACTCTCCGGCCTCCGGGCTAAGGCTCGGGGCTTCGGTCTCGGGCCTCCAAACTCGGGCCTTCGGGCCTTCGGGGTCAGTCCACCAGGTCCCGCACCACCGCGTCGGCCAGTAGCCGTCCGCGCAGGGTGAGCACGGCACGCCCCTCGTCGTAGGGGCCGCTGTCGAGCAGTCCGTCCGCCAGGGCCCGTCGTGACGCCGCGAGCCCCTCCGGCCGCAGCAGGTCCAGCGGTACGCCCTCCCGCAGCCGCAGCTCCAGCAGGATCCGCTCCACCCGGCGGTCCTCGGCCGGCAGCAGCTCCCGCCCGGCCCCCGGCGACCGTCCGGCCGCCAGCGCCGCCGCGTACGCGCCCGGGTGCTTCACGTTCCACCAGCGGACGCCGCCCACGTGCGAGTGCGCTCCCGGGCCCGCGCCCCACCAGTCGGCGCCGCGCCAGTACAGCTCGTTGTGCAGGCAGCGGGCCGCCTCGGAGGTGGCCCAGTTGGACACCTCGTACCACTCGTAGCCCGCCGCGGCGAGCGTCTCCTCGGCGATCAGGTACCGGTCGGCGTGGACGTCGTCGTCGGTCATCGGGACCTCGCCGCGGCGGATCCGGCGGGCGAGCTGGGTGCCCTCCTCGACGATCAGGGCGTACGCCGAGACGTGGTCGGGGCCGGCGCCCAGGGCGGCGTCCAGCGAGGCCCGCCAGTCGTCGTCCGACTCGCCCGGCGTGCCGTAGATGAGGTCCAGGTTGACGTGGTCGAAGCCCACCGCCCGGGCCTCCGCCACACAGCGCTCGGGCCTGCCGGGGGTGTGCGTGCGGTCGAGCACCTTCAGCACGTGCTGCCTGGCGCTCTGCATGCCGAAGGAGATCCGGTTGAAGCCGCCCTCGCGGAGGGTGGCCAGATAGGCGGGGTCGACGGACTCCGGGTTCGCCTCGGTCGTCACCTCCGCGTCCGACGCCAGCCCGAACTCGTCACGGATCGCGCCCAGCATCCGCACCAGGTCGGAGGCGGCCAGCAGGGTCGGCGTACCGCCGCCGACGAAGACCGTGCGGACCTCGCGCGGGTCGTCGCCGAGAACCTTGCGGGCCAGCCGGACCTCGTCGATCAGGGTGTCGGCGTAGTTGTCACGGGAGGCGAGCACTCCGCCGGTGCCGCGCAGCTCGGTGGCGGTGTAGGTGTTGAAGTCGCAGTAGCCGCAGCGGGTCGCGCAGTACGGGACGTGCAGATAAAAACCGAGGGGGCGGTCGGCGGCGCCGGCGAGCGCGTGCGCGGGGAGCGCGCCGTCGTCGGGAACCGGCTCACCGTCGGGAAGTGCGGAAGGCATGCAGCCCATTGTCCCGTACGTCCACCCCATCCCGGATGCCCCGCCGACCCGACCCGCAGCCACCGGTCAGCCCAGCAGCTCCGCGCCCAGCGGCCGTCCCGCGCGTGCGCCCGGCAGGATGTACGCCACGGCCGAGCCCCGGGCCTCGGTGAATCCGCTCAGCTCGTCCTGAGCCGCCATCCGGCGCTGCACCCGTACGAACAGCGCGGGGTCCCGCAGGAACGCGAGGAACAGCAGGCCCTGGTCGGTGGGGCCGTCGGCGTAGGAGTAGCCGCGGCGCAGCATCCGGGCCCCCGCGTCGAGGCGGGGGCTGACGGCCCGCACGTGGGAGCGCGGCGGAGCGGCGTCCTCGGGGCGCCCGGCCGACGAAGCGCCGTCCAGCGGGCCGCCGGTCGAACGGCTGCGGCCGATGATCTCCTCCTGGCGGTGCACGGCGAGCCGCGCGAAGTCCTCCACGCGCAGGTGGACTCGTCGTACGACGAGGTAGGTGGCGTTGCCCGACCACACCCAGCGTTCGCACTCCTCAGGGGTCGGGTTGGCGGGCCCGTCCTGGAAGCCGAGCAGGTTGCGCGGGGTGGTGCCGCCGTCGGGTGACGGGGGCAGGAAGCCGTCCTGCCGCCAGCGCGGGTACAGGGTCTCCCCGGCCAGCCGGGTCAGGGTCGCGGCGATCGCCTCGGTGGCGTCCGCGGTGTCGGCGCGGAGCTGCACGAGCAGGTCGCCGCCGCAGCGGTCGGGGTCGAGCCGGTCACCGGTGAAGGCGGGCAGCTCACGCAGGGCGGCCGGGGCCCGCAGGCCGAGGCGCGCGGGGAGGGCGGGGCCGATGCCGAGGGTCGCGGTGAGGCGGGCGGCGCGCGAGCTGTCCGACTCCAGCGTCTCGGCGAGGGCGTGCGTCCACGTCCCGAGCACGGCCTTCAGTGCCCGCGCGCCCGCCGCGCCGCGCAGGGCGGGGTCGAGGTCGTACGCCAGAAGCAGCGCGGTGGCCTGGCGCGGGGTCGTCACCCCGGCCTGGCGCAGCCCGTGGAATCCGGGCCCGCGGGCGTCCTCCGGCGGATCGGCGTCACGGGTACAGGCGGTCACGGTCAGCCCGAGCCCCGCTCCGGCGATCAGGACGCGTCGACGGGTGGGCGTTTCAGATACGGCATTCGTCGCCTTCGGCACGAACCGGACGATACATCCGCAGACCCGACCACCCGGCCTCCCCCGCCCCACCCGACATACCCAGCCCTCTCCCGGCCTCCCGGCCTCCCGGCCTCCCGACCTCCCGACCTCCCGGCCACGATCGCCGGCCGCGTCGCCACCGCCACCGCGCGCAGCTCCGGCCCTACCGCCACCGCCGTACCCGCCCCCGCCGCCATCGCCGCCGCGCCCCGCCACGCCGCGCCCCGGCCCGCCCCTCCCCGCCACGGTCGCCCGGCCCCGCTCCGGCCCCGCTCGCCACACCTGGCCCCGCTACGCCCACCGTCACGCCCGCCACCACCGTCACGCCCGGCGCCGCCACCCCCGCACCCAGCCCCGCCCGCCCTGGCCCCGGCCCCGCCCGCCCTGGCCCCGGCCCCGGCCCCGGCCCCGGCCCCGGCCCCGGCCCCGGCCCCGGCCCCGGCCCCGGCCCCAACGGACGAGCACGAGCGGCGGTTACTCCGCCTGGAGTACCAGCAGCGCCAGGTCGTCCTCCGGCGGCTGGTCGCCGAACTCGTGGACCAGCCGCCGGATGCGCTCCGCGATCAGCTCCGCGTCGAGTCCGGCGCAGCCCGCCAGCGCCGCGGCGAGACCGTCCTCGTCGTCGAACTGCCGCAGGCCCGACCGCCGTTCCGTGACGCCGTCGGTGACGCACAGCAGGCTGTCGCCGGGCCGCAGCTCCAGACTGTCGCTGGTGTACGTGACGTCCTCGATGACCCCGAGCAGGGTCTGCGGTCGCCCGCCCGTGGCGACCGAGCCGTCCGGCCCGAGCAGCAGCGGCAGCGGATGCCCGGCGGAGGCGAGGGTGCAGCGGACCCCGCCCTCGAAGGGGGCCAGCTCGCCGTAGAGGAGCGACAGGAAGCGGGTCTGCGGGCCGTCGCCCGGCCCGGCGGGGCCGACGAAGGCGCGGGCGGCGGCGTCGGCCGCCTCGGTCGCGTCGTCGAGGAGGAGCTGGTTGAGCCGGTCCAGGACGTCGGCCACGCCATAGCCCTCGCGGGCCAGCAGCCGCAGCCAGGGACGGGCCAGGCCGATGACGACGGCCGCCTCGGGCCCCTTGCCCTGCACGTCGCCCACCGCGAAGCACCAGCGGCCGTCGCCCGCCGGGAACAGGTCGTAGAAGTCGCCGCTCGGGCCGCCCTGCTCGCGCGGCTCGTAGACGAGGGCGCTGCGCACCCCGGGGATCTCGGCGACCGCGCCGGGCAGCAGCCCCCGTTGCAGGACGGCGCTGATGGTGGCCTGGCGGGCGTACTGACGGGCCGCTCCGATGGCGAGCGCCACCCGGCGGCCGAGATCCTCGACGAGCCCGGTGACCTCGTCGGCGAAGGCCTGCAGCCCGGCCTGCCCGATGACCAGGGTGCCCAGCGGCCGGCCACCGGCGATCAGCCGGTAGGCGAGGGCCGTGCCGTGCGGGCCGAGCGCCGCGCCGGGCCAGGGGAAGGACTCGGGCCCGGAGCGGGGGCCGCCGTCGGGCGGACACGGCGGATCCTTCTCCAGGGCCCGGCGCAGCTCCTCGACGCGGTTCTCGCAGCCGTGCCAGACCCGGGCCAGCCGTGGCCCGGGCCCGCCCGCCCACTCACCGCGCCCGCTCACCTCGTCCTCGAGCCACACCGCGCACCAGTCGGCGAGCCGCGGCACGAGCAGCTGGCCGGTCAGCGCGGCCACCAGATCCTCGTCGAGCTGCCCGGCGAGCAGATCGGACGCCTCGGCGAGGAAGGAGAGGGCACCGCGGTTGAGCCAGTCCCGGTCCTGCGACCCGACCGCCTGAGGGACCGGGGCCAGGGCTTCGAGGAGACCCGGGCCGGTGTCGAGCGGGCGGTCCGGGCGGTCCGGGTGGGCCGTGAGGCCGGCGTGACCGAAGCACCCCAGGTGTCCCGCGTGGCCGGGGACGTCCTGCTCGGGGCCGGGATGCGACGGGTCGGCACGGCCGGGCCGGTCGGCGTCGTGGGATCCGGCGGCCGTCGGCAGCAGCCGGGCCCAGACCGTCTTCGTCCCCCTGCGGTACGTCACCCCCCAGGCGTCGGCGAGCGCGGCGACCAGGCGCAGGCCGCGGCCGTACTCCGCCGTCCCGTACGACGGTTCGGCGGTGCCGTCGCGCGGGGCGCGGGAGGGGTGGTGGTCGGAGACCTCGACGACGACCGCACGACAGCCACCGGGATGCCCGGGGTGTTCGGGATCC
Organism: Streptomyces sp. NPDC058295; assembly: GCF_042880655.1. Taxonomy (NCBI): domain Bacteria; kingdom Bacillati; phylum Actinomycetota; class Actinomycetes; order Kitasatosporales; family Streptomycetaceae; genus Streptomyces; species Streptomyces sp. NPDC058295. The sequence goes on along the minus strand of NZ_JBHVYO010000012.1, from coordinate 85,105 downwards.
TCCTCCAGCCGGCACGCCAGCTCGACGTCGGTGCCGGCGTGCACGACGGCGTTCGTCACCAGCTCGCTGACGACGAGTGTGGTGTCCTCCGCGAGGCGCTCTCCGGGTTCCCCGGTCTCGCCGGTCTGCCCGCTGCCCCCGGCCCCCTTCGCGCCGAGCAGGCCGAGGCCGGCCCACTCCGCCAGCGCGGCGCGCACCAGCCGGCGGGCGGCACCGGGCGCGAGGGGACCGCCGTTCAGGGTCGCGCGGGTGTGCGGGAGCGCGACCGAGTGCGTACTCGGGTGCGCGGGCGCGCCCTGGGCACGGGACGCGGTCTCCCGTTGCGTCGGAATGGCCCCCATGCGCAGCTCCCCGGGCGGTCGGATGCCCACAGGGTGACAGACGGGTCCCGGCCATGAGCGCCGGGTTACCGAAGTGGGCCGTCCTGAGCGAGAACCGTGCTACGCGGCTGTCCGCATGTGCTCGATGAAGCGCGGTTGAGGGGCGGAATCCGAGCATTCGGACTCCGCCCCGCCACGCGCCGACGCGCCGTGCTCCGCGCCGTCGCGCCCCCGCGCTGGCGTGCTACGCCTCGCGCGATCCGGCGTACATCTCGTCGATGAGGTGCTTGTACTCCCGCTCCACGACGGGCCGCTTCAGCTTCAGGCTCGGCGTGATCTCGCCGTGCTCGACGTCCAGGTCCCGGGGCAGCAGCCGGAACTTCTTGATGGTCTGCCAGCGCTGGAGTCCCTCGTTGAGCTGCTTGACGTAGCCGTCGATGAGCTCCACGGTGACGGGCGAGGCGACGACGTCCGCGTACGACTTTCCGGCCAGCCCGTTGTCCTTCGCCCAGTCGAGGAGCGACGGCTCGTCGAGGGCGATGAGCGCCGTGCAGAAGTTCCGGTCGGCGCCGTGTACGAGGATGTTGGAGACGTACGGGCACACCGCCTTGAACTGTCCCTCGACCTCGGCGGGCGCGATGTACTTGCCGCCGGACGTCTTGATGAGGTCCTTCTTGCGGTCGGTGATGCGCAGGTACCCGTCGGGCGACAGCTCGCCGATGTCGCCGGTGTGGAACCAGCCGTCGGCCTCCAGGACCTCGGCGGTCTTCTCGGGGAGCCCGTGGTAGCCCTCCATGATGCCGGGGCCGCGCAGCAGGATCTCGCCGTCGTCGGCGATCCGCACCTCCGTGCCGGGCAGCGGCTTGCCGACCGTGCCGGTGCGGTAGGCCTCACCGGGGTTGACGAAGGAGGCCGCGGAGGACTCCGTCAGGCCGTAGCCCTCGAGGATGTGGATGCCGGCGCCGGCGAAGAAGTAGCCGATCTCCGGGGCGAGCGCCGCCGACCCGGAGACACACGCGCGCAGGTTGCCGCCGAAGGCCTCGCGGATCTTGGAGTAGACGAGCGCGTCGGCGACCTTGTGCTTGGCGCCGAGCCCGAAGGGGACGGCGACGGTGCCGGTGCGCCGGAAGTTGTCCTGGGCGGCCTTGGCGTACTCGCGGGAGACCTCGGCGGCCCACTGGAAGATCTTGAGCTTCGCCCCGCCGCCCGCACGGGCCTTGGCGGCGACCCCGTTGTAGACCTTCTCGAAGATGCGCGGCACGGCGGCCATGTACGTCGGCTGGACGATCGGCAGGTTCTCGATGATCTTGTCGACGCGGCCGTCGACGGCGGTGACGTGCCCGACCTCGATCTGGCCCGAGGTGAGGACCTTGCCGAAGACGTGCGCGAGCGGCAGCCACAGGTACTGCACGTCGTCCGGGCCGACCAGGCCGGTCGCGGCGATCGCCTTCGCCATGTACGACCAGTTGTCGTGCGGCAGCCGGACACCCTTGGGCCGGCCGGTGGTGCCGGAGGTGTAGATCAGAGTGGCGAGCTGGTCCTTCGTGATCGCGCCGACCCGCTCCTTGATCAGCTCGGCTTCCTTCTCCAGCCGGGCGGCGCCGCGCTTCTCCAGCTCGTCGAGGGTGAGGATCCAGTCGGCTGTCTCCACACCGGCCGGGTCGATCACGACCACATGGGTGAGGGCGGGCAGCTCGGCGCGCTTCTCGACGGCCTTGGCGAGCTGGGCGGCGTCCTCGGCGATCAGCACCTTGGACTCGGAGTCCGCGAGGATGAACGCGGACTCGTCGGCGTTGGTCTGCGGGTAGACGGTGGTCGTCGCGGCCCCGGCGCACATGATGCCGAGGTCGGCGAGGATCCACTCGAGCCGGGTCGAGGCGGCGAGGGCGACGCGCTCCTCGGCCCGCACGCCCAGCTCGATCAGGCCGGCCGCGATCGCGTAGACGCGTTCGGCGGCCTGCGCCCAGTTCAGCGACTTCCAGTCGTCGGGGCCCTCACCGGACGCCGCCGGTACCGGGTACCGGTACGCCTCGGCGTCGGGCGTGGCCGCCACGCGCTCCAGGAAGAGGCCCGCGACGGACGGCGGACGGTTCTCGATCAGTGTCTGTGTGTCGCTCACGACATCCTCCGGGCCCGCGACGATGCGGCTGGCTCATTGCGGCGTCGTTCGACGCGGCGGTTGCTGACAGCGGCGGTTGTTGACGGCGGCTGTTGTTTAACTCACGAGTAACTACCGAGCAGGGATCAGAGTAGAGGGCGACTGGCCAGCACGTAAGGGGCTCCGGGCAGTCACTTTCTCCTGAATACAGCCACAAGGCCCGCCGCGCTGTCGCGCGACGGGCCCTGAAAACCTGCGTGGATACGTGGCTATTTCTTGCCCTTGCCCGATCCCGGGTTGTCGTCACTGCTCAGGACGGCGATGAACGCCTCCTGCGGAACCTCCACGGAACCCACCATCTTCATCCGCTTCTTGCCTTCCTTCTGCTTCTCCAGCAGCTTCCGCTTACGGGAGATGTCACCGCCGTAGCACTTGGCGAGGACGTCCTTGCGGATGGCGCGGATGGTCTCGCGGGCGATGACCCTGGAGCCGATGGCCGCCTGGATGGGCACCTCGAAGGCCTGCCGCGGGATCAGCTCGCGCAGCTTGGCGACGAGCCGTACGCCGTACGCGTACGCCGCGTCCTTGTGCGTGACCGCCGAGAAGGCGTCCACCTTGTCGCCGTGCAGCAGGATGTCGACCTTGACCAGGCTGGAAGCCTGCTCGCCGGTGGGCTCGTAGTCCAGCGAGGCGTAGCCGCGCGTCTTGGACTTCAGCTGGTCGAAGAAGTCGAAGACGATCTCCGCGAGCGGGAGCGTATAGCGGATCTCGACCCGGTCCTCGGAGAGGTAGTCCATGCCGAGCAGGGTGCCGCGCCGGGTCTGGCACAGCTCCATGATCGAGCCGATGAACTCGGAGGGCGCGAGGATCGTGGCGCGTACGACGGGCTCGTAGACGTCGTCGATCTTCCCCTCGGGGAACTCGCTCGGGTTGGTGACGGTGTGCTCGGACCCGTCCTCCATGACGACGCGGTAGACCACGTTCGGCGCGGTGGCGATCAGGTCGAGCCCGAACTCGCGCTCCAGCCGCTCGCGGATCACGTCGAGGTGCAGCAGGCCCAGGAAGCCGACGCGGAAACCGAAGCCGAGGGCGGCGGACGTCTCCGGCTCGTACACCAGCGCGGCATCGTTGAGCTGGAGCTTGTCGAGGGCGTCGCGCAGCTCGGGGTAGTCGGAGCCGTCCAGCGGGTACAGACCCGAGAAGACCATCGGCTTCGGGTCCTTGTAACCGCCGAGCGCCTCGGTGGCCCCCTTGTGCAGGGTGGTGATCGTGTCACCGACCTTGGACTGGCGGACGTCCTTCACACCGGTGATCAGATATCCGACCTCACCGACACCCAGGCCGTCGGCCGACTTCATCTCGGGGGCCGAGACGCCGATCTCCAGCAGCTCGTGCGTCGCGCCGGTGGACATCATGCGGATCCGCTCACGCTTGTTGAGCTGACCGTCGATGACACGCACGTACGTCACGACACCGCGGTAGGAGTCGTACACCGAGTCGAAGATCATGGCGCGCGCGGGGGCGTCCTGGACGCCGACCGGCGCGGGGACCTCGGCGACGACCCGGTCCAGCAGTGCCTCGACGCCCAGACCGGTCTTGGCGGAGACCCTGAGCACGTCCGCGGGGTCGCAGCCGATGAGGTTGGCGAGCTCCTCGGAGAACTTCTCGGGCTGGGCGGCCGGCAGGTCGATCTTGTTCAGTACGGGGATGATCTTGAGGTCGTTCTCCATCGCCAGGTAGAGGTTGGCGAGAGTCTGGGCCTCGATGCCCTGGGCGGCGTCGACCAGGAGGACGGTCCCCTCACAGGCGGCCAGCGACCGGGACACCTCATACGTGAAGTCCACGTGCCCGGGGGTGTCGATCATGTTGAGGATGTGGGTCTTGCCCGGGTCCTCGGTCGGGGCCCAGGGCAGTCGGACCGCCTGGGACTTGATCGTGATGCCGCGCTCGCGCTCGATGTCCATGCGGTCGAGGTACTGAGCACGCATCTGGCGCTGATCGACGACTCCGGTCAGCTGGAGCATGCGGTCGGCGAGCGTGGACTTGCCGTGGTCGATGTGCGCGATGATGCAGAAATTGCGGATCAGAGCCGGGTCGGTACGGCTCGGCTCGGGCACATTGTTAGGGGTCGCGGGCACGCAGGGTCCTGTCTCTTGAGGCGCCTTGTGCCTCGGGTCGGATCGATACGTAGGCTCCATGGTCCCACGGGTGGCGACCGGGGACCGGTTTGGGCCACTCGGGGAGCCACTGGTAGTCTGGGCAGCTGTGTCTCTTGCCCTCTCAGCACGAGGCACGTCTCCTCGGAGAACTTCCCGGACAACACTTCTCGGGGAACTTCGAGGCATCTCGGAAACTCATCGGTACGGGACCCGTACGGGCCCGTGCCTGAACCTGAAAAGGCTCATTCGTGGCGAACATCAAGTCCCAGATCAAGCGGATCAAGACCAACGAGAAGGCTCGGCTGCGCAACAAGGCCGTCAAGTCCTCCCTGAAGACCGCGATCCGCAAGGCCCGTGAGGCTGCTGCCGCGGGTGACGTCGAGAAGGCCACCGAGTACCAGCGCGCTGCCGCGCGTCAGCTCGACAAGGCCGTCTCGAAGGGCGTCATCCACAAGAACCAGGCCGCCAACAAGAAGTCGGCGCTTGCTTCCAAGGTCGAGACCCTCAAGGGCTGAATCCCTCAGATCTGATCGCCGGAAGGACCCGGGCGGGCCCTCTCTCATCCGCCCCCGACCGGCACCCTACGGATCGCGCACGGCCTGCGTTCGCCACGCGGGCGCGATCCAACAGCTTGAAGCTTGAACCGAAGGCCCCCGCGGCCCGCCCTTCCCCAGGGCGGGTGCGGGGGCCTTCGGCATGGTCCCGGCCCCTGCCCCCCAGGGGTGCTCCCTTCGCAGAGGCCGGCCGCCGGGACCATCAGAGGTGACAGAGGGCCGACGGTCACGACGGGGCCGATGGTCACGACGGGGCCGATGGGTCCAATGGGGAAAACGGCACCGGCAGGGCCGTCAGGACCAGAAGTCGTTGCTCGTGTCGATGTCCTCGACGCACTCGTCGAGATCGCTGATCTTGTCACCGACGATCCGGAAGACGATGCCCCCGTTGTCGTCCATGTGCTTGCCTTTGCGGTCGGCGGTGATCCGGTGCAGGGATACGGCGTGCCCACGGCCGTCGACGAGGACGGTGCGCAGGTCGACGCGCAACGATCCGCCCGTCTCCGAGAACAGCCTGCCGTACATGTCCATGACCGCGTCGAGGCCCTTGAAGTCCCCGGAGAGCATGTGGGAACCGGGCACGTGGTGCGTACAGTCCCCCGTCATCATCCCGCGCAGGGTATCCATGTCTCCGCGGGTGAAGGCCTCGTATCCCTTGCGAACGAGTGCTGCGTGCGGGTGTTCAGCCATGTCGATCGCCACCTTTCCCATGCGCGGGCGATGTGCGGCTGTACCCCCGATTCTCCTCCCCTGCAAGGGGACGGCTACTGGATCACCCCAGCGGCACCCGGGAGGTACGGCTACCCGCGTCCCCCGGACCGCGCCGCCCGCGCGACCGCCACGACGGCCTTCTCGAGGGCGTACTCGGGGTCGTCACCGCCGCCCTTCACTCCCGCGTCCGCCTCGGCGACGGCCCGCAGCGCGGCGGCCACTCCGTCCGGCGTCCAGCCCCTCATCTGCTGGCGTACCCGGTCGATCTTCCAGGGCGGCATGCCCAGCTCCCGCGCGAGATCGGCCGGCCGGCCACCCCGCGCCGAGGACAACTTGCCGATGGCCCGCACTCCCTGGGCCAGCGCACTGGTGATCAGCACCGGCGCGACCCCGGTCGCCAGCGACCAGCGCAGCGCCTCCAGCGCCTCGGCGGCCCGCCCCTCCACCGCCCGGTCGGCGACGGTGAAGCTCGACGCCTCGGCCCGCCCGGTGTAGTACCGCCCGACGACGGCCTCGTCGATGGTCCCCTCGACATCGGCGACCAGCTGGGACACGGCCGAGGCCAGCTCCCGCAGATCGCTGCCGATGGCGTCGACGAGCGACTGGCACGCCTCGGGCGTCGCCGACCGCCCGGTGACCCGGAACTCCTGCCGCACGAAGGCCAGCCGGTCCGCCGGCTTGGTCATCTTCGGGCAGGCCACCTCCCGCGCCCCCGCCTTGCGCGCGGCGTCCAGCAGCCCCTTGCCCTTGACCCCGCCGGCGTGCAGCAGCACCAGCGTGATCTCCTCGGCGGGCGACCCCAGATACGCCTTGACGTCCTTGACCGTGTCGGCGGACAGGTCGTGCGCGTTGCGTACCACCACGACCTTGCGTTCCGCGAAGAGCGAGGGGCTGGTCAGCTCGGCGAGTGTGCCGGGCTGCACCTGGTCCGGGGTCAGGTCGCGCACGTCCGTGTCGGCGTCGGAGGCCCTGGCGGCGGCCACCACCTCCTGCACGGCACGGTCGAGCAGGAGGTCCTCCTGGCCCACGGCAAGCGTCACCGGGGCGAGAGGATCGTCATTCGCAGTCTTCCTGGCCATCACCGAAAGCATCCCACGCGCCACTGACAACCCGACCCCCACCGACGGATCACGGTCACGGCTCCTCCCGCCAGCCCTCCCACTCCCCCGCGAACTCTTCTAGCGCCGCCGCGTCGAGGCGTTCCTCCTCGTCCCGCAGCAGGACGAGCCACTGCGCGTCCTCCGCGTCGTCCTCCCCCGCCAACGCGTCCCGGACGACCCTCGGCTCCTCGCGCACCCCGAACCGGTCCCCGAGCGCCTGCGCCACCTCCTCCGCGGCATCGCGATCGGGCAGCACCAGCACATGTCTCACATCACTCACCGCACCATTTTCCGACACCCTCAGGAAACAGTGCGCAGGCGGTGTCCAGAAAGGGGGACAGTGCGCAGGCAGTGCCCAGACGGTGCCCTGGCAGGCCTCAACCGGTCATCCCGGACGGTGCCCCAACCGGTGCCCCCGCGCCCCCGGCCAGGGCCCCAACCGGTCACCCCGCCCCCGGGGCAGGGCCCCAAGCGGGCGCCTCGGGCGGTCGGCCCAGCCGTCGGGCCGAGAGGCTCTCCGCCCTCTCAGTCCCGCGCCACCCGCAGCTCCAGGTCCCTGCCGGGGGCGACCGCCAGCGCCCCGTCCCGGTCCGTCCGCAGCACCGCCGCGCCTCCCGCGCGCAGCGCCGCGACCGTGCTGGGCGCGGGATGCCCGTACCGGTTGTCCGCGCCGCACGAGATCAACGCCAGCCGTGGCGCCACGGCGCGTATGAGCTCGGGGTCCTGGTAGGCCGAGCCGTGATGGGCCACCTTGAGCACGTCCACGCCACGCACCAGCGGTGCCGCCGGCGATCGCAACAACGCCTGCTGGGCCGGGGGTTCGAGGTCGCCGAGCAGCAGCATCCGCAGCCCGGCCGCCCGCACGAGCAACGTCACGCTCGCGTCGTTCGGCCCGTCCGGGCGCGGCGCCGGGTGCGGTGGCGGCCAGAGCACCTCCCAGTCGAGAGCACCGACCCGCCGCCGCTCCCCGGCCGCGGCCCGCACCACCGGCACATCCCTCGCCTCCGCCTCCCTCCGTACGAACTCCACCTGGTCCACGGGCTCCTCGAACCCCGTCGTCTCGATCGCCCCCACCTCCCGGCCCCGCAGCACCCCCGGCAGCCCGGCCACGTGGTCCGCGTGGAAGTGGGTCAGCACGACGAGCGGCACCCGGGTGATCCCGAGCTTGCTCAGACACCGGTCGACCAGTGCCGGGTCCGGCCCGGTGTCCACCACCACGCCGGCGCCCGCGCCCGCCGCCAGGACGGTCGCGTCACCCTGTCCCACGTCGCACATCGCGAGCCGCCAGCCCGGTGGCGGCCAGCCCGTGAGCACCCTGGTCAGCGGCGGCGGTCGCACCATCACGAGCAGCAGCAACACCCCGCAGACCGCGCACAGCCACGGGTGCCGCGACAGCCGCCGCCCGACCAGCACCACCCCGCCCGTGACCAGGGCGAGCAGCAACGCCCCGCCCCAGCTCCCCGGCCAGTCCACTCCCCCGCCGGGCAGCGCCGCCCCGGTCCGCGCCACACCCGCGATCCACCCGGCCGGCCACCTCGCGCACCACGCCAGCGCCTCGGCCACCGGCATCGCCACGGGTGCCGCCGCCAGCACCGCGAAGCCCAGTACCGTCGCCGGGGCGACCGCGAACTCCACCAGGAGATTGCAGGGGACCGCCACCAGACTCACCCGCGCCGACAGCACCGCCACGACCGGTGCGCACAGCGCCTGCGCGGCTCCCGCGGCCGCCAACGCCTCAGCGAGCCTCGGGGGCACCCGGCGCCGCCGCAGCGCGGCACTCCAGCGTGGCGCCAGCGTCAACAGGGCCCCGGTGGCCAGAACGGACAGCAGGAACCCGTAACTCCGGGCCAGCCACGGGTCGTACAGCACCAGCAGCAGCACCGCCGTCGCCAGCGCGGGGATCAGGGAGCGACGGCGGCCGGTCGCCAGCGCGAGCAGCACGATCGCTCCACAGGCCGCGGCGCGCAGCACGCTCGGGTCGGGCCGGCACACCACCACGAAGCCGAGGGTCAGCGCTCCGCCGAGCAGCGCGGTGCCCCGGAGCGGGACGCCGAGTCGAGGTGCCAGACCGCGCCGCTCGACGTGCTGGGCCAGCCCGGGCGGGCCCAGGAGCAGCGCGAGGATGACCGTGAGGTTGCTCCCGGAAACGGCGAGGGTGTGGGCCAGATCCGTCGCCTTGAACGCCTCGTCCAGTTCGGGCGTGATCCGCGAGGTGTCTCCGACGACCAGCCCCGGCAGCAGTGCCCTCGCGTCCGCCGGGAGCCCGTCGGTGGCCGCCCGCAGCCCCGCCCGCAGCCGTCCGGCCAACCGCTGCACGCCCGAAGGTTCCCCCACGACCGACGGCACCGCCCGGCCCCGCACCCGCAGCACGGCCGCGAACCGGTCCCCGCCGGCCAGCGCGGGCACCAGCCGCCCGGTGACCCGCACCCGTGTGGACGGCAACAGCCCCAGCCACGAAACCCCGGGCCTCGCCCCGGACCATGCCCCGGACCGCATCCCGGATCCCCGCACACCGCCGGCCCCAGGCCGACCGGCAGCCTCTTCGGGAACCCCGCCGTACCCTTGACGCCCAGGCTCATGAAGGCCGGGCGCCGGACCACCAGACGCCGGACCACCGGGGGCCGGACCGCCAGGGGCCAGACCGCCGGGCATCACGCCGCCGGGCATCGAACGGCCCGGCGTCTCGCCGGTCTCGGGGCGCGCCGCCCGTGCCCCGCCCTCGCCCCAGCGCGAACCGACGTCCACCACCACCAGCACCGGGGCCCGTGTCGCCACGGCCGTCCGCGTCGTCCTCTCGACGCTGCGCACCTCGGCGTTGATCAGGACGGAGTCCGGGGTCACGTGGTCCCCTCTGACCCGGGGCCGAGTGAGTCGTGGGTCCGAGGTGATCTCGACCTCGGCGGTGACGGTTGCGTACTCCCGCGCCAACTCCGGCACCGGCCCCCGGCGCAGATCGGCCCCGTGCAGCCCGGCCGACGCCGCCGCCGCGCCCACGCAGAGCAACGAGGCGGCGACGGTGACCCGAGGCCACACGCGCCTCCCGGCAACAGGCCCCGCGACGGGACCTGCCGTGGGACCCGCACCACGCCCCGCCGCACGCCGGCTCACGATCAGAAGGGCACCGGCGGCCAGGAGACAGCCGGCCACGACGCCACCCACCACCCCCAAAGACGCGTCCAACGTCAGCGCCGCCGTCGCCCAGGCCGCCAGCGCGGGTGGTACGAGCCGTAGATCCGCGGGCCCTTCCTGACGCGGATGGGCGTCGCCCAGCCGTTTCCCGGAGGCCGCGTGCACGGCGCGGCGGGCGGCGGAGCCGGGTCCGGCCCGAGCACCGACGGCCTCGGTGTCTGGGCGCCTCATGGCCGCACGAGATTCCGCAGGTCGGCGAAGCGTCGCTCGCCGATGCCGTTGACCTCGCGCAGTTCGTCCACCGATCGGAATCCGCCGTGCTGCGCCCGGTAGTCGATGATGTGCTGCGCCAGCACGGGTCCGACGCCCGGCAGCGTGTCGAACTGCTCCGCGGTGGCCGTGTTGAGGGAGACGGGCGCCGGGGGCCCCGCACCCGTGCCGGCACCGGTGGAGCCGGCCACCGCCGATCCCGCACCCGTCCCGGCGGATCCTGTCTGCGGGGCGGGGGCGCCGACGACGACCTGCTCCCCGTCCACGAGAAATCGCGCGCGGTTGAGACCGTCGGTGTCGGTGCCCGGTCGCACACCACCGGCCGCGCCCAGTGCGTCGACCACCCGCGAACCGGCCGGAAGGCGGTGGATGCCGGGCTTCCTCACCTTGCCGCTGACGTCCACCACGATCTCGGCCCCGACTGTGCTGCCGACACCCGGGGGGCCTGCGGAAGGGGCGGGCCCAGCCGCCGAGTTCGGCTCTCCCGCCTCGTAGGGAGCGGCGGCTCGCACCACCTCCGGTGCCCGCACCGGCTGCGCCCGGCCGACCCAGAAGTGCTGCACGGCGAAGGCGGCGGCGACGACGAGCAGCACCGAGAGCGCGAGCACACTCCTGCGCTCCAGTCCGCAGCGCGCCAGCAGCCACACCGGCATCCGCTCCCGCAGAGCAAGCCCCGCCCGCTCCTGCCAGGGCCCGACGACACGAGGAGCACGCCCCTTACGCATCTCATCGCCGTCGATGTCGCTGTTGATGTCGCTGTTGCTGTCGCTGTTGATGTCGCTGTTGATGTCGGTGTCGGCATCGCCGGGCTGCGCGCCCTCACCATCGGGCACCCCTCCCTGCGGCGCACTCGACCTCTTCAGAACACCCGGGGCAACCCGCACCCCGGCCCCCGCCACTGCCCCACCCGCCGACTCCAGCGCACCCGACGCACCCGACGCACCAACCGGGACAGCACCCCCACCATCCCCATCATCTCCACCGCCCCCGCCCGGCGGCCCCATCCCCATCTCTCCTTGTTCCCGGGGCCGTTCGGCGAAGAGCGCCTTCGCCCGGCGGCGGATCTCCTCCGCCGAGGCGTGCCGGGGTCCGGTCCGGCCGCCGCCGGGGGGACGGAGACGGTGGGAACGGCCGTCGGAGCCGGGGCTCCGGCCGGGGCCGCTGGTCGCGTTCGGGCTGCGTGGACGTGATCGAAGTGCCATGCGACGAGGATCGGACACTTCGCCGCACCGCGATGATCATGCTCAATTTCCGGGGATGAACGCCCAGTTGTGGATAACTCCACCACTCACACGAGTGAGCCGATCCGTCAGCGCGGCGAGACCACGACGCCCAGCAGCCCCGGCCCGGTGTGCGCCCCGATCACCGCGCCGACCTCGCTCACATGCAGGTCGGCGAGTCCGGGCACTCGGGACCGCAGACGGTCGGCGAGCGCGGACGCCCGGTCGGGAGCGGCGAGATGGTGCACGGCGATGTCGACCGACCCGCTGCCCGCCCGCTCCGCCCCGAGCTCCTCCAGCCGGGCGATCGCCTTCGACGCCGTCCGTACCTTCTCCAGGAGGTCGATGCGGCCCCCGCTCAGCTGCAGCAGCGGCTTCACCGCGAGCGCGGAGCCCAACAGGGCCTGGGCGGCGCCGATCCGGCCGCCACGGCGCAGATACTCCAGGGTGTCGACGTAGAAATAGGCGGAGGTGCCGGCGGCCCGTTTCTCCGCCGCGGTGACCGCCTCGTCGACCGTGCCGCCCGCCTCGGCGACCTCGGCCGCCGCGAGCGCGCAGAAGCCGAGCGCCATCGCGACCATGCCGGTGTCCACCACCCGTACCGGTACCGGCGCCTCACGCGCCGCGACCACCGCCGCGTCGTAGGTGCCGGACAGTTCGGCGGAGAGGTGCAGTGAGACGATTCCGGTGGCACCGGAATCGGCGATCCTGCGATACGTCTCGGCGAAGAGCTGGGGGCTGGGACGCGAGGTGGTGACGGAACGTCGCTTCTGCAAGGCCTGGGCGAGGGAACGGGTGGAGATCTCGTTGCCCTCTTCGAGAGCCTGGTCGCCGAGGACGACGGTCAGGGGCACCGAGGTGATGCCGTGACGCTCCATCGTCCGCTGCGGCAGGTAGGCCGTTGAATCCGTGACGATCGCGACATGGCGGGACATGACCTGGAGGTTACCTGCCGTAGCCCCCGTGCGGCAGCCCGGCCCCTCGCAGCTGGACCGCCCTTGACCGAATCCGGTACCACGCCTGACGGCACCTGATCCAGGACCCCGTCACCTGACGAACCGGGCCCCGGAGGGCAGGAATCCGGCCCCGTACTCAGGTGGTGCTCTCGGGGCGCGGCTTCTTCTGCCACGGGTAGGTGGGGCGCGGTCCCGGTGGGGTGATGGCGGGCCGGGTCGGCTCCTGCGCGGTGCGTGCGCCGGGTGTCTCCGGCCAGGTCTGTCCTTCCGCCGCGCTGTCGGCGGCCGGAGCCTCGGGCCACGGGGGCGGCGGCGTCTGCGCGGAGGAGTCTGACGTGGTCCAGTGGCGAAGAGCACCGGCCTCGACGTCGATCTGGGCGCTGAGGGAGTCGAGGTCGTCGTCCGCGAAGCGGCGGGCCCGGTCGCGGGCCGCCCAGCGCAGCGAGTCCGCCGATCCCGCGACGCGCTCGGTGCGCTCCCGCAGTGAGGGCAGCCGCGCGGCGAGCGTCGCCCGGTCCGGTTCGGATTCCAGGCGCTTGAGCTCGTTGTCCAGTTCGTGTCCGTGCGCGCTGAGCCTGTGGAACAGGGCGAGGGACTCCTTGAGGGACTCGTCCTCGGTGACGCCCGCGTGCAGCGCGTCCTGGGTGGCCCGCATGGACATGCGCAGCTTGAGCCTCAGCTGGGCGATCTCGCCGGCCGGTCCGACCTGCGCGAAGGACTTGGCCCGCAGAGTGTGGTCCTCGACCGTGCGCCGGGCCTGGTCGATGGTGCGGTCGACGCCCCGCTTGGCGGCTCCGATCACCTTCACCGTGGCGTAGGCGCCGAGCACCACAAAGAGCACGAAGAGCAGGGCGACTACTGCGATCACTGCTTCCACGAGCTCCTCCTCCGGCCTGCCACGACACATCCGGCGCCGCACAGGGCACGCCGCACTTCAAACGGTAAACGAGACGGGCAGGCTCGGAGTTCCAGAAGAACCCCGAACCTGCCCGTAGGGGACTACCCGGAGGCGCACCCACCGGCCCGCGACACCCGGCCCGGCCGTGCGTACAGCCCGGTCAGGCGCACAGCCCGGTCAGGCGCACGACCTCACGCCGGAACGATGTTCACCAGCTTCGGCGCCCGCACGATGACCTTGCGGATACCGGCCCCGCCCAGCGCCTTCACGACGCCCTCGTCGGCCAGCGCCACCTTCTCCAGCTCCTCGTCGGAGATCGCCGGGGACACTTCCAGGCGCGCCTTGACCTTGCCCTTGATCTGCACGACGCAGGTCACGCTCTCGTCCACGACGTACGCCGGGTCGGCGACCGGCAGGTCCCGGTGGACGACCGAGTCGGTGTGGCCCAGCCGGCGCCACAGCTCCTCGGCGATGTGCGGGGCCAGCGGGGCGACCAGCAGCACCAGCGCCTCGGCGACGGAACGCGGCACCGCGCCGCCCGCCTTGGTCAGGTGGTTGTTCAGCTCGGTGATCTTGGCGATGGCGGTGTTGAAGCGCAGGCCCTCCAGGTCCTGGCGCACGCCGTCGATCGCCTTGTGCAGGGCTCGCAGAGTGTCCTCGTCGGGCTCGGCCTCGACGACGCTCAGTTCGCCGGTGGCCTCGTCGACGACGTTGCGCCACAGCCGCTGCAGCAGGCGGTACTGGCCCACCACCGCGCGCGTGTCCCACGGCCGCGACACGTCCAGCGGGCCCATCGCCATCTCGTACAGGCGCAGGGTGTCCGCGCCGTACTCGACGCAGATCTCGTCCGGCGTGACCGCGTTCTTCAGGGACTTGCCCATCTTGCCCAGCAGGCGGCTGACCTTCTCGCCCTGGTAGAAGTACGCGTCGTCGCGCTCCTCCACCTCGGCGGCCGGCACCGGGAAGCCGCGGCTGTCGCGGTAGACGTAGGCCTGGATCATGCCCTGGTTGAACAGCTTGTGGAACGGCTCCGCGGAGGAGACGTGTCCCAGGTCGAACAGGACCTTGGACCAGAAGCGCGCGTACAGCAGGTGCAGCACGGCGTGCTCGGCGCCACCGACGTACAGGTCGACACCGCCGTGCGGCTGACCCTCGCGGGGGCCCATCCAGTACTGCTCGATCTCCGGGTCGACCAGCTTCTCGCCGTTGTGCGGGTCCAGGTAGCGCAGCTCGTACCAGCAGGAACCGGCCCAGTTGGGCATGGTGTTGGTCTCGCGGCGGTACCTGCGCGGACCGTTGCCGTCGCCCAGGTCCAGGGTGACGTTCACCCAGTCCTCGTTGCGCGACAGCGGCGTCTCCGGGGAGGTGTTCGCGTCGTCCGGTTCGAAGGTGCGGGGCGAGTAGTCCTCGACCTCGGGCAGTTCCAGGGGCAGCATCGACTCGGGCAGCGAGTGGGCGATGCCGTCCTCGTCGTAGACGATCGGGAAGGGCTCGCCCCAGTAGCGCTGGCGGCTGAACAGCCAGTCGCGCAGGCGGAAGTTGACGGTGCCCTCGCCGATGCCCTTGCGGGCCAGCCACTCGGTGATGCGGGCCTTGGCGTCGACGACACCCAGACCGTCCAGCGAGATGTCGTCGTTCGAGGAGTTGATGATCTTCGCGTCGTACGACCCGAAGGCGTTCTCCCAGGTCGACGTGTCGGTGCCCCGGCCGTCGGTCGGCTCGACGATGCAGTGGATCGGCAGCTCGAAGGCGCGCGCGAACTCGAAGTCGCGCTGGTCGCCCGCCGGGACGGCCATGATCGCGCCGGTGCCGTAGCCCATCAGCACGTAGTCGGCGATGAAGACGGGGACCTGCTCGCCGTTGACCGGGTTGGTGGCGTACACGCCGGTGAAGACGCCGGTCTTGTCCTTGGCCTCGGCCTGGCGCTCGACGTCGGACTTCGACGCGGCCTGCGCCCGGTACGCGGCGACGGCCTCGGCCGGGTTCGCGTGGCCGCCGGTCCAGACGTCGTGCGTGCCCTCGGGCCAGGCGTCCGGGGTGAACTTGTCGACCAGCGGGTGCTCGGGCGCCAGGACCATGTAGGTCGCGCCGAACAGGGTGTCCGGGCGCGTGGTGAAGACCGTGATGCGCTCGCCGTCCACGGGGAAGTCGACGCGGGCGCCCTCGGAGCGGCCGATCCAGTTGCGCTGCTGCAGCTTGATGGCCTCGGGCCAGTCCAGGGCGTCCAGGTCGTCCAGCAGGCGGTCCGCGTAAGCGGTGATGCGCATGTTCCACTGGCGCAGCTTGGCCTTGAAGACGGGGAAGTTGCCGCGCTCGGAACGGCCGTCGGCGGTGACCTCCTCGTTGGCCAGCACGGTGCCCAGCCCGGGGCACCAGTTGACCGGGGCGTCGGAGGCGTAGGCCAGGCGGTACTCGCTCAGGACGTCGGCACGCTCGGTGGCGGTCAGCTCGTTCCACGCGCGTGTGTGGCCCGGTACACCGCGCTCACCGGACTCGAACTGGGCGACCAGTTCGGCGATCGGGCGGGCCTTGTCCGCCTCGCCGTCGTACCAGGAGTTGAAGATCTGCAGGAAGATCCACTGGGTCCACTTGTAGTAGTCCGGGTCGATCGTGGCGAAGGACCGGCGCTTGTCGTGACCCAGACCCAGCCGGCGCAGCTGGGACGTCATGTTGGTGATCGCCGCTTCGGTGGTGATCCGAGGGTGCTCGCCCGTCTGCACGGCGTGCTGCTCGGCGGGCAGGCCGAAGGCGTCGAAGCCCAGGGTGTGCAGGACGTTGTGGCCGGTCATGCGCTGGAAGCGTGCGAAGACGTCGGTCGCGATGTAGCCCAGTGGGTGACCGACGTGCAGGCCCGCACCGGAGGGATACGGGAACATGTCCATGATGAACTTCTTGGGCCGGGCCACCAGCTCGGGGTCACCGGCCAGGTCGCCCTTCGGGTTCGGCGCGGCGTACGTACCCTCGGCGTCCCAGAAGTCCTGCCAGCGTGCCTCGATCTCGGCGGCCATGGCTGCCGTGTAGCGGTGCGGCGCGGCCTCCGCCGGTGCGGCGGCGGCAGCGGGGTTCGTCTCGCTCATGGTCCTCAAAGCTCCATCGATCGTCTCTGCCAGCGGGTTGTCGTCCAGGAAACGAAAAATCCCCTCGCACAGGAGGGGACGCCGCGCCGATTCCGAACCGTCCGTTCACCGGCGGTCGGGACTGATCAGCGCGGCCCACTAAGCAGAAGGCGTACAGCACACATGGCGTTAGGGTACCGCAGGCCTTGAGCAAGCCGCGCCGTTCGTACGTATGCATGGTCGCGACAACGTTGGTGCGACCAGAATGGCGAGGCCGGAACTGAATCAAGGTCAAGGGTTACTTCGCGTAACAGCAGCTAAGGGACATCACAACAGTCACATTGTCGTTTGATAACAGCGCAATAACTCAAACCTCGTACCCATCGGTATGGAGCCACTTAGAGTTCGGCAGCGGGACCGCTTTCCCGAAACTGCTCGGAGTTGCCCCCATGAACCCTCGTTCTAGTAACAGCTCGCTCCC
The DNA here is from genome assembly GCF_042880655.1 of Streptomyces sp. NPDC058295. Lineage (NCBI taxonomy): Bacteria > Bacillati > Actinomycetota > Actinomycetes > Kitasatosporales > Streptomycetaceae > Streptomyces > Streptomyces sp. NPDC058295. The sequence goes on along the minus strand of NZ_JBHVYO010000012.1, from coordinate 68,153 downwards.
CAAGCCCGGCCGGTCGGCCTACGGGGTGGCGACGGCTGTCGTCCTGGTCCTCATACCCGTGGTCGTGCTGGTCGGCGGCGACCAGTTCCAGGCGTTCCTCAACTTCGGTGCGGGCGTGCTGTCACTGGTATGCCTCACCTGCTCGGTCATCTGGGGTCTCGTCGCCCAGGACCGGCTCATCCTCAACACGCGTCAGCGGATCGTCGCGCAGGCCATCCACCGGGTGACCGCCGTGGGCTCCATCGCGTTCCTCGTCGTGCACATCTCCGTCAAGCTGGTGCTCCAGCACACGGTCCTGATCGCGGCGCTGATCCCGTTCAGCCTGGGCATCAAGGGCAGTGCCGGACTCATCGGCCTCGGCTCCCTGGCCGCCCTGCTCATGATCTTCGTCGGTATCACCGGCGCGCTGCGCAACCGCTTCGCCGCGCCCGCCGAGGTGGCCGCCCGCTGGCGCGCCATGCACATGCTGGCCTACCCGGGGCTGTGCGCGGCCCTGATCCACGGTCTGTTCGCTGGGCGCGCGGCCAAGCCGTTCTTCATGGTCTCGTACGAGCTGTGCCTGGCCGGCGTCATGGCCGCCCTCGCCCTGCGTTCCGCCCCGCGCCCGTTCAAGCGCAAGGTCGCCGACCGGATCGCCGCGATCCTGGGCACACAGGACCGCTCCGCCATGGACGGCCTGGACGCGTCACGCGCGCGTGTGGGGGAAACCGGATCGTCCGCACTGCCCGGCTACGAAGGCCGCTCGGGCCGCTCGCCGCTGACCGACACGATGAGCTCCACCCGGATGTCCCCGCCGTCGTCGCCGCTGTACGACACGCCCGCGCCCGCCGCCCCGGAGCCCGCGAACGGCTTCGCTGCCGCCTATCGCGCCGTCAACACACCGCAACGCGGCCAGCAGCAGCCCTACGCGGCCGACCAGACGGCGCGGATGAACCTGCCGTTCGACATCCAGGCCACCGAGGCCATCCCACGGGTCGACAACGGCGGCAGCACCTCGGGCAGCTGGCCGGTCCCGTCCCCGCCGCCGGTCGGCGAGGCGCCCCCGTCGGCCTACGACCCGCTCCAGGACACGGGATTCAGCATCCCGGTCTACGACAATTCGGGCACCGCCGGGTACGGCGGACGTGACGTGTACGACACCGGTGAGACGAACCCCCCTTTCGGGACGTACAACCAGAACGACACGTACAACAGCGGTCCCGCCAATGAACCATCACCTGGCTCGTCGTTCGACGCACCGGGTTCGGGCGAACCTTGGAACACGCCTTCCGGAGGCTATAGGTGAACGAGGCCCTGCCCGACGTCCCAGAAGTCCGCGTGGTCGGGCTTCCACAGCTCACGTCGGGCTTCGACCTTGTCGAAAGACTTGACCTACCCATGCACCTGAAGGTGCACGGGCCGCTCGAACCCCTGGGCGGAGAGGCACTCGCAAAGCTCTCCGAGAACATCAACCTGAAGGGCCGCGGCGGCGCGGGCTTCCCCTTCCACAGGAAGCTGCGCTCGGTCGCCGAGGCGGCGATCAAGCGCGGCGTACGGCCGGTCGTCGTCGTCAACGGCAGCGAGGACGAACCGGCCTGCCGCAAGGACACGGTGCTCATCAACCGTGCCCCGCACCTCATCCTGGACGGCGCGCTGCTGGTCGCGGAGGCGCTGGGTGCCCGCACGCTCGTGGTGGGGGTCACCCGCGAATCGACCCAGCGCTCCATGGAGGCCGCGCTCGCCGAGCGCGGCCTCAGCAACGGCCGTAGATCGGCGCTGAAGGCCTTCGTCCAACGCAACCCGATCCGCATGGTCACCGGCGCCGCCGCGTCACTGATCCGCTCCATCGACGGCGGTCCGCCGATCCCGCCCGGCCGCAAGGTCAGCGCCTCGCAGAACGGCGTCGGCGGCGCGCCGACCCTGCTCTCCAACGCCGAGACGTTCGCCCAGCTGGCCATCGCCGCTCGCATCGGCCCGGAGCGCTACGGCAACACCGGCCTGTACGACGAGCCGGGCACCGTCCTGCTGACGGTCTCCGGCGCGGTCGCCCGTCCGATGGTGATCGAGGTGCCCACGGGCGTCCCGCTGCGCTACGTCCTTCAGCTCGCCGGTGCCCCGCCGGTGCCCCAGGGCGTGCTGACCGGCGGCTACCACGGCAAGTGGATCGACGCCGCGACGGTCAACGAGGCGATCGTCTCCCGCAACTCCCTCGACGCGGTGGGCGGGGCGCTCGGCGCCGGAGCGATCCTGCCGATCAGCCAGGACACCTGCCCGCTGGGCGAGTCGCTGCGCGTGGCCCAGTGGCTGGCCGACGAGAGCGCGGGACAGTGCGGTCCCTGCTATCTCGGTCTGCCGGCCGCCGCGCGCGGCATGGAGGACATCATCAACGGCGGCGGCCCGGCCGCCCTGGAGGCGCTCAAGCAGGTCGCCAAGAACGTCAAGCGGCGCGGTGCGTGCTCGCACCCCGACGGCTCCGCGATGTTCCTGGAGTCGACCATCAAGGCGTTCACCGACGACCTGGCCGCGCATGTCCTCGGCAACGGGTGCGGACGCCCCGTGGAGGGCGTTCTGCCGCTCTTCGAGGCCGGCATGGCCCCGGCGGCCATCACGAGCGGCAACCCGCCGGAGGACAGCGGCTCGAGCCGTCAGAAGATCTTCGTCGACTGGACGCTGTGCCGTGGGCACGGCCTGTGCGCCGACATCCTCCCGGAGGTCTTCCAGCTGGGCGCCGACGGCTTCCCGACGGTGGCACAGGCGAAGGTGCCGCAGAACGCGGAGGCGAAGGCGCTGCGCGCGGTACGCCGCTGCCCGGCCCTCGCCCTGCGCGTCGAGGAGGACACGCGAGCGCAGGCGCCCGCCCGTAACCTCCCGGTCCTCTCCCAGGGCCGCGGCCGCCGCGCCCTCGGCCGCTGAGCGCCGGCCTACAACGGACGACGGACAAACAGGCGACAGAGGACATCGGGCAGACGACAGACGGCAAGGGGCCGCCTCGGAAGAGGCGGCCCCGAAGCGTCGGTCTGACGGAATGTCCGAAGGGGAATGCCGGAACGCCCTCCGAACGCAAAAGATCCCGCCGGATCGCATCCGATCCGGCGGGATCTGCTGTGGAGCTAAGGAGAATTGAACTCCTGACCTCCTGCATGCCATGCAGGCGCTCTACCAACTGAGCTATAGCCCCTCGCGGCCAAGCGGCGAAGCCGCGTACCGACCGTGTCGCCCGGTTTCCCCGGCGGCGACGCCAACATTACCGGCCCGAACCGTGGACCACCAAATCGTTTCCACCCTGTCCGGTTTCAACCGGTATGCGGGTCAAGCGGTGACGAACGAGTAGAACCGCTTGAGCGTGCAGTGCTCCTCCAGGAGCCGCCCGTAGATCGGCTCCCCCTCCAGCTCACGGTACGTCTCGATCGGGTCGCCTTTTATGATCAGCGCCCGCGCGCATTCCTCGCACCAGTACTGGTAGTCGGGGTTGACCGGTTCCATGTCACGGACGATCGGGGTGCCGCTGCCGCACCAGTCGCACTTCCGCCTGTGTGCACCCATCGATCAGCTCCAGCTGTGGCCGCAGGCCGTGCACACGTAGGAAATCCCGCCGTTGTCACCAAGAACCTGGGCCACATGACCGGAACCACAGGAGGGGCAGCTGAGCCGGGTGGCCTTGTCCGGTGTCACCACCGCGTCGGAGAGGTCACCGACCTCTCCGAGGATGCTCGCAGGCATCGCTACTCCCTCCCGTCGGGCCGCGCTCCCTTCCGGCCGTTTGATTCTGCCACGCCCGGGCCAATACGGTCAGCGACGCCTCAGTACCAGTCCGGACACGGCACCCAGGGCAGCCGTCGTAGCGAGCGCGAACATGCATGTGAGAAGCGCTTCCGAAGAGGTATACGCCTCTGGGGCCCCAAGTGACTCAAGTCGCTCGAAGAACAGTGTGCCGAAGGCCGCGACACCGATCAGCTGCCCGAGCTGGGTGACCGTGGCGAGCAGTCCGCTGGCGTCCGCCGCGTCCTCCGGCCGCACCGCCGCCAGCGCCCCGGTGAGCGTCGGACTGAAGGCGAGGGCGAGCCCGACACCCACGCCGGCGTACGCCGCGTACAGCCAGGCACCGCCGTGGTCACCGCCCCGGAAGGCCAGCCCCACCCCCAGCACGGACAGCGCGGTGAGCGTGAACCCGGCCGGGGCCAGGGACCGTTGCCAGGACGCGGGCCACCTGCGCCAGGTCAGTCCGACCAGCCCGAAGACCACCGCGGTCGGCGCGAAGGTGAGGCCGGCGCGCAGCGCGCTGTAGCCGAGGCCGCCCTGGACGTGCAGGGTCAGCACGAACAGGAAGCCCCCGTTGACCGCCATGACGGCCAGCACGCGCAGGACGGCGAGACCCATCCCGGGGTGACGCAGCACACTGGGCGCGATCAGTGGGGCGCCGCCCCGCCGGGCGAGCCGGGCCTCGTAGCCACGGAACAGCACCAGCGTGAGGACGCCGACGGCCAGCGACACCCAGGACCACAGCGGCCAGTCCGCTTCCTGTCCGAGCACCAGCGGCACCGTGATCAGTGACACGGCGGCGCCCAGAAGCACGAGGCCGGGCCAGTCCATTCCGCGCGCTCCTTCCCGCGCCCCCGCGCCCGCCGCCGCGCGTCCCACTCCCCCACCCCGGGGCAGGACGCGCCTGCCGGCGACCAGCAGGACCAGACCCACCGGCACGTTCACGAGGAACACCGGACGCCAACCGGTGCCCAGCAGATCGGCGGCGACCAGGACACCGCCCACCACCTGCCCGGCCGCCGCGCCGACGGCGAGGACCGCCGCGTAGACGCCCAGCGCCCGCACCCGGGCCTCGCCGGTGAACGTGCGCTGGATCAGGCTGAGCACCTGCGGGATCATCACCGCCGACCCGGCCCCCTGCACCAGCCGGAACACGATCAGTTCGGTACTGCCCTGAGCCAGCCCGCAGGCCAGCGAGGCGGTCGTGAAGAGAGCGAGCCCGACGAGGTGGACCCGGCCGTGCCCGAACCGGTCGCCGAGGCGTGCGCCGGTGATCAGCAGCACCGAGTACGTGATGGCGTATCCGGCGACGACCAGCTGGAGGTCCGCGCCGGAGGCGTTCAGGTCGGAACCGATCGTGGGGGCCGCGACGTTCACGATGAAGACGTCGAGCAGTGCCATGAACTGGGCTGCGAGCACGACCGCCAGCAGCCGCCGAGGCCGATTGTCAGTGCCAGGGTCTTTACTGGCAACAGGACTTGAAGCGGGTGGAAGGGGCGCGGGGACCGGGCCCGTCCGGGGTGTCGTCGTCATGCCGTCGAGCGTGACGAGGATCCGGTACGGGTGCCGAGAGCCCGCTGATGCTGGTACTGACGGCACCTGGCAGGGGACGGACGGGGGAGCGACCATGGGGGACGTGACGACGGTGGACGTGACGACGGTGACGCGAACAGGCACGGAGACGAAGCGGGGCCCGGCGCCCAGGCCCGCGCCGGGGTCGTCGCATCGACGCCGACCCGAGCTGGCCGCGTTCCTGCGCAGCCGGCGGGCCCGGGTGACACCGGGTGACGTCGGGATGCCACCCGGGCTGCGGCGCCGCACTCCGGGACTGCGGCGCGAGGAGGTCGCACAGCTCTCGGGCGTGGGCGTGACCTGGTACACCTGGTTGGAGCAGGGCCGGCCGATCAACGCCTCCGCGCAGGTCCTGGACGCCGTGGCGCGCACCCTGCGGCTCGATCCGCCGGAGCGGGAGCATCTGTACCACCTGGCGGAAGTGCCCTACGCGTACGTGCCGGAAGCCCTGGTGCAGAGCGTGGGCCCGGAGATCCAGGGCATCATCGACGCCCTGGCACCCCGACCGGCGGTGGTCTACAACTCGCGCTACGACATCCTGGCCACCAACGCCGTCTACCACGACCTGTTCATCACGCCGGTGGAGGACTGTGCGCCGGGGCCGAGGAACGCGCTGTGGCGGCTGTTCACGGTCCGGGAGCAGGACTGCCCGCTGCTGTTCCGGGACAAGGAGCTGCCGGTGATGGTGGCGACCCTGCGGGCGTCCTACGGGCTGCACGCCGGTGAACCCGGCTGGGAGGACTTCATACGCCGGCTGTCGCAGGCGAGCCCGCTGTTCACACGGCTGTGGGAATCGGGTGACGTGGCGGAGCCCGGCCGCCGTGTGAAGGTCTTCCGGCACGAGGCGGTGGGCGAGCTGCGGATGACGTCGATGTCCCTGTCGATCAACGGAATGCCGGAGTGCCGGATCGTCGTGTACACGCCCAACGACGAGGAGACGGAGCGCCGCGCGGCCATGCTGCGGAGCGGAGCAACGAAAAATCCCGCCCCCTGAGGGGACGGGATCTTCGTGAACAGATCTCAACCGGTCACTACCGATCTTTGACAACTCAACAGAGTGTCGACCGACAGACCAGGTGATCCGTGGAGCTAAGGAGAATTGAACTCCTGACCTCCTGCATGCCATGCAGGCGCTCTACCAACTGAGCTATAGCCCCTCGCGTTCTTCCCGCTCGGCGGGCGAACAAGAAGAACTTTAGCCTGCGACCTGCCGGAAAGTGAAATCCGGGTCCCGGCGGCCGCACGGCGGTCAGTCGTCGTCGCCGAGCACCGGCTCGGGCAGGGTGCCGGCGTTGTGCTCGAGCAGGCGCCAGCCCCGCGCGCCCTCGCCGAGGACGGACCAGCAGCAGTTAGAGAGACCGCCGAGGGCCTCCCAGTGGTGGGCGTCCAGGCCGAGGAGTCGGCCGATGGTGGTGCGGATGGTGCCGCCGTGACTGACCACGACGAGCGTGCCGTCCTCGGGCAGCTTCTCGGCGTGCCGCAGCACCACGGGAGCGGCACGGTCGGCGACCTCCGACTCCAGTTCGCCGCCGCCCCGACGGACCGGCTCACCGCGCTTCCACGCGGCGTACTCGTCGCCGTGGCCGGCGATGATCTCGTCGTGCGTCAGCCCCTGCCAGAGGCCCGCGTACGTCTCACGCAGCGCCTCGTCGTGGGTGACCTCGAGGCCGGTGAGGGCGACGAGCTCGGCGGCCGTGTTCGCGGCCCGCGACAGGTCCGAGGAGACGATCGCGTCGGGCTGGAGGGAGGCGAGCAGCCGGGCGGCGCGGCGGGCCTGGGCCACGCCGGTCTCCGTCAGCTCCACGTCCGTCGTGCCCTGGAAGCGGCGCTCCACGTTCCAGGCGGTCTGGCCGTGCCGCCACAGGATGATCCGGCGGCCACGGCCCGGCTTGCGGTCGGCGGCGGTCTCCGCGGCAGCACTCACCGCAGCTCCCCGAACCCGGCGGTGTCGTCCTCCTCGGCCTCGGCGGCCTGCAGCTTGGCGTGCTCCTGGGCCTTGCCGCGGGTCGCCTTGGCGTCGGCGGGCAGGTCCAGCTCGGGGCAGTCCTTCCAGAGCCGCTCCAGAGCGTAGAAGACGCGCTCCTCGCTGTGCTGGACGTGGACGCCGATGTCGACGTAGTCGAGCAGAATCCAGCGGGCGTCGCGGTCGCCCTCACGGCGTACCGGCTTGGCGCCGAGCTCCTTGTTGAGGCGCTCCTCGATCTCGTCGACGATCGACTTGACCTGGCGGTCGTTGGGCGCGGAGGCCAGCAGGAAGGCGTCCGTGATCGACAGCACGTCGCTGACGTCGTACGCGATGATGTCGTGCGCGAGCTTGTCGGCAGCCGCCTGGGCGGCGGTCTGGATGAGCTCGATGGAGCGGTCGGTGGCGGTCACTACGTGGCTTTCCGTCGGCGGACACTTGTCCCCAAGGGTCTCACGGTCCGCCGACGGCACCCCACGTGATGCAGGGATCACCCGCGCGGGGCCGCTGCGGTCCGGCCCCACGCGCGCTCTCAGTCGGCCGACCCGGCTGCCGAGGGCTGGTAGTCCTCGCCCAGGACGACCGCGACGTCGGCGTTCGCGGAGACCGTGCCCTTCTTCACCGCGTCGGCGTCGAGTCCCAGGGTCTTGGCGACCTCGGTGGCGTTCTCCTTGCCGGCTGCGTCCGCGTAGAGCACCTGGGAGGTGGCCTTCGTGTCCGACGGGGTGCCGGCCTCCGAGAAGGTGAAACCGCCGTTCAGGAGCACCACGCGCGCGTCCTCGGTGTTGGCCTTGGTGCCGCTGGCGTTCTGGACGGAGACGCTGATGGCCGCGTCCTTGTCGGGGCTCTTCGCGGCGCCACCGAGGACGTCCTTGACGACGCTCGCGCTGGCCTCCGCGTTGAGGGTGCCGTCGGTCTGCACGGGCAGCAGCGCGGTCTTGTAGTCGCCGCCCTTGGCGAGGTCCGCGAGCTTGGCCAGGAAGGTGCCGAGGTCCTTGTCGGTCAGCGAGGGATCGAGGATCTGCGCCAGGGTCTGGACGGTGACGGTGGCGCCCTGCGCGTCGGACGACACCTTGCGCAGCACTCCCTGCATGACCTGGCCGAACCGCTCCAGCTGGGCGTTCTGGGCCTCGCCCGGGGCGCGGTAGGTGGCGTAGGCGACGGCCGCCTTGCCGCTGAGGGTCTGCTTCTCGCCCTTGTTGACGAGGGGCGCCCCGCCCTTCTTGGCGGCCGGGTCGGGCACGGTGGCGTCGGTGTCGACGTCGATGTTGCCGACGAGGTCGACGAGGTTCTGGAGGTAGGGCGTGTCGAGCCGCCAGGTGCCCTCGATGTCGGTGCCGAGGACGGTGTCCAGCGCGTCGCGCGTACCGGCCGAGCCGTCGTCGTCGACGGACTTGGCGAGGGTCGTCGTGGTGCCGTCCTCGTCCGTGACGACGAGGGAGTTGGGCAGCAGGACCGTGGCGGCCTGCTTGGTGGTGGTGTTGTCGACGAGCAGCACCGTGGAGGTGCCGCCGCCGGTGGTGTTGTGCAGGTGGACGACGACCACGTCACGCTTCTGCGCCGCGGTGGCGGTCGTGGTGCCGGTGCCGGAGTCCGATGACGACGACAGGCCGGGCAGTTTCCCGGCGTACCAGAGGTAGCCCACTCCGCCTGCCGCGACCAGCGCCAGGACCACGGCGAGGGCGACGAGTCGGCCGCGGGCGCGGCGCTTGGCCTCCTCGCGGCGCTCGGTGCGGTTCTCGGTGAAGTTCAGCCAGTCGATGACGTCCTCGGAGTCGCCGTCGGGCTCCTCCACGAACGCGAACTGCTCGGTCCCGTAGTCCCGTTGGGGCTGTCCGGGGGCTGCGGACGCGCCGCGCCCGGCCGTCGCCGCACCGGGGCGTCCGTCGGCGTCGACGCCGGTTTCGGCCTCGGCCTCCGCCCCGGTCTCGACCGGACCGCCCTGCTGCGGGATGTAGGCGGTCTGCTCGGCGGCGCGGGGCTGTTCGACCCGGGGCTGCTGTCCGCTGGTGGCGGTCTGCCCGTAGGGGTCGTACGGGGCCTGCGTCGCCGTGCCGTAGGGGTCGTAGCCGACGGGAGCCTGCCGGCCGGTGTCGTACGGGTCGTACGCGGGCGTGGGCGGCTGACGGCCGGTGTCGTACGGGTCGTAGGCAGGCGTCTGCTGCTGGCCGCCCGTGGCGTAGGCGTCGTAGCCGTACCCCTGCTGCCCTTGGGACTGCTGCCCCTGCTGGGGAACCTGCTGACCCTGCTGGGGAACCTGCTGACCCTGCTGACCGTAGGGGTCGTAGGACTGCTGCGGCACCTGCTGTGCCGGGACCTGTCGGTAGACGGGCTGCCCGAACTCGTCGTAGCCGACGAGCTCGTACTGGTCGCCCCCGTACCCCGCGTCGTATCGGTCGTTCACCGGTACCCCTCTCGGCTCACTCGCCGCGGTACAGCTCGCGCTTGTCGATGTAGCGCACGACTCCGTCCGGCACCAGATACCAGACGGGGTCGCCCTTGGCGACTCTCGCACGGCAGTCTGTGGAGGAGATGGCGAGCGCGGGCACCTCGACGAGCGAGACACCGCCTTCGGGCAGACCGGGGTCCGTGAGGTTGTGTCCCGGCCGGGTGACGCCGATGAAGTGCGAGAGGGAGAACAGTTCCTCGCTGTCCCGCCAGGTCAGGATCTGGCCCAGGGCGTCGGCGCCGGTGATGAAGAACAGGTCGCTCTCGGGGTTGAGGGCCCGGAGGTCGCGCAGGGTGTCCACGGTGTACGTGGGGCCGCCGCGGTCGATGTCGATACGGCTCACCGAGAACTGCGGGTTCTCGGCGGTCGCGATGACCGTCATCAGGTAGCGGTCCTCGGCCGGGGAGACACTGCGGTGCGACTTCTGCCACGGCTGGCCGGTCGGGACGAACACGACCTCGTCCAGGCGGAACTGCGCGGCGACCTCACTGGCCGCCACGAGGTGTCCGTGGTGGATCGGATCGAACGTCCCGCCCATGACACCGAGGCGGCGCTTGCCAGGGTTCGACGGGCCGGTAGGCATGTCCTGCTCTCCCATGCGTGCAGACCCTACCGGCCCGGTCCCGGGGCCCCGGCCGGCGGATGCCCGGAGCGCCCCGCTATGCCGGACTGCCCGTCGGTGAACACGTCGTGTCTCAGCGGTCGCGGTTGAAGCGGGTGGTGATCCACAGCAGGAGCAGCAGGATGAGGAAAGCGCTGCCGCCGGTGACCAGCGGGCTGAGGCTCTCGTGGTTGCCACCGTGTTCCTCGCCCTCGGCGGCGAGAGTGACCAGCTGGGCAGCGGCGCTGTGAAGGCTCATCTTCGGCAGGACCTATCCGGTGGGCGGGATAAAGATGTCGGCCCATGGTAAGCGGGCGCCCGCGCGGCGATCACGCCGACTCCGCCATTGGGAACCTTCCCGGCGGCTCAGTCGTCTTTCCGCTTGTAGCCCCGCAGCAGGAACCACGCGGTGAGCACGCAGCCCAGGATCATCACGACCAGTACGACGCGGAGCAGATTCCCCGCCCCCTGCTGCTGAGCGGCGCCGGCGGCTTCGGTGAGCCAGGCGGCTGCGGGGTGGTGCTCCATGGGGCGGGACTCCTTCGGTGTAGTGCCCGTCCACGGTAACTCCGCCTAGGCTGGGATCCGCTTCGGGGGCGCAAAGGGCCGCACAAGGGTCCGTAAAGGGTCAGGCAGAGGCCACACAGCAGGTAGCGGCCACACAGACGCACATGGGGGAAGACATGTCCGACGACGGCCACGAGCAGAACGGCACCGGCCACGAGAACGTGCCCAGCAGGCAGCGCAGGCGCTTCCCGGGAATCTCCTCCCGTGCGTACGAGCACCCGGCCGACCGCTCCGCCCTGGTGGCGCTGCGCAAGCTGAGCGGCTTCGACACCGTGTTCAAGGCGCTCAGCGGGCTGTTGCCCGAGCGGAGCCTGCGGCTGATGTTCCTGTCCGACTCGGTACGGGTCTCCGACCAGCAGTTCGCGCACCTCAACGACATGCTGCGGGACGCCTGTTACATCCTGGACCTGGAGAAGGTCCCGCCGATGTACGTCACCCAGGACCCGCAGCCCAACGCGATGTGCATCGGTCTGGACGAGCCGATCATCGTGGTCACCACCGGGCTCGTCGAGCTGCTCGACGAGGAGGAGATGCGCGCGGTCGTCGGCCACGAGGTGGGCCACGCCCTCTCCGGACACGCCGTGTACCGCACGATCCTGCTGTTCCTGACGAGCCTGGCGATCCGGATCGCGTGGATTCCGCTGGGCAACCTCGCGATCATGGCGATCGTCACGGCGCTGCGCGAGTGGTTCCGCAAGTCGGAGCTCTCCGCCGACCGGGCGGGTCTTCTCGTCGGCCAGGACCTGAAGGCCTCGATGCGCGGCCTGATGAAGATCGCCGGCGGCAACCACCTGCACGAGATGAACGTGGACGCGTTCCTGAAGCAGGCCGAGGAGTACGAGGCGGGCGGCGACCTGCGCGACTCCGTGCTGAAGATCCTCAACGTGCTGCCCCGCACGCATCCCTTCACCACCGTGCGCGCGGCCGAGCTGAAGAAGTGGGCCGAGTCCCGCGACCACCAGCGGATCATGGACGGCCACTACCCGCGGCGCACCGAGGACAAGGACACCTCGGTCACGGACTCCTTCCGCGAGTCCGCGAGCCACTACGCGACGAGCGTCAAGAGCTCCAAGGACCCGCTGATGAAGCTGGTCAGCGACCTCGCGGGCGGGGCGGGCGACCTGGGCGGCCGGGTGCGGCGCGGCTTCGGCGGGTTCGCGGGCTCGGCTCCCGCGGAGGACCAGCCCCCGAGGAACGGCTCGGCCGGATCGGACGCAGCGGACGGCTCGGACGGGCCTACGGACACGCCTCCGCGCGCCGACAACTGATCCGCAGCACGGCCCGGAGCGAAGTCACACCCTGGGCTGTGGCCCGGAGCGAAGTCACACCCTGGGCTGGGCGCTCGTCGCCAGCGATCCGCACAGGGCCGTCGCGCCGCCCGTCGCGTAGGGGTCCGTGCCGGCCGGGCCGCCCGTCTTGGCGGTCTGGCCGGCCAGCAGGGGTCGCAGGTGGTTCGTGGAGTCCTCGGCGCAGGACAGCGGGCCGGCCTGGACGTAGGACACGATCAACTGGACCTGGTGGGTGCGCAGGTCGGTGCGGTCGAAGCGGAAGTGCAGCTCGCGGCGGACGGTGAAGAGGGAGGCCGAGGTGTCGGCGCCCGCGCCGGCCGGCCGCAGCGCGTACACGAAGGTATGGTCCGCGGTGACCTCGAGGGTCGCGGAGTCGGTCTCGGCTGCCTGGAGCGTGCCCTGGACGCGGATGTCGCTGTCGGCCAGCTGGGCCTGGGCGGGGTCGAAGCGGACCAGCCAGCCGGTCGGCGCGTGCCGGCCGTCGGCGGCCGGATGGCTGAAGCTCTCGTCGAACTGGTCGAGCTGCTCGGCGGCGACCAGGGCCCGCACGGGCCGCACCTGCTGCCGGGTGAGCACCTCGGGGTAGAGGGAGGAGTGCACGATGTACTCCTTGGCCGCGGTCAGGGCGGTGACGACCTGGCTGTCGGAGAAGTGCGCGGTGCGCCGCGAGGCGGGCAGCGGGATGCCCTCGGCGCCGATACGGAAGTGCGCGGCGGGACTGTGCGCGAACAGCGACTCGGCGTCGGCCGCGCCGGGCACGACGCCCTGCGGGGAGAGCGGGATGACGGTCATCCGCAGGGGTTCGACGGACCGGCGGGCCACGGAGCTCTGGTAGGGGTTGCGGACGCCCATGTAGATGGCGGTCCCGAAGGCGACGGCGATCAGCATGACCAGGATCAGTACCTGCCGCGACAGGCCCCGGCGCCTGGGCGGTCTGCGGCGGACGGCGGGCGCGTGGTCGGCCATGCGCTCCTGCGCGGAGTACTCCTGGATGCGGGCAGCACGGACGAACGATTCGTCGAAGACGACGGATCGGTACTCGTCCTCTCCACCTCCGGGAGTGCCCTCGGGTGTCCCCTCCGGTGGGTCTCCAGGCCCGGCCATACTTTCAGAGTAGGTCGCACGGACCTCAGGTAAACGCCCTGCCGCACGACAACTTCTGACAGATGCTCAGGGCGTGCGCGGAACCGCCGAGACAGGTGGCCGGGAGTAGTCGGCGGACGCCGAGGGAGGCGGCACGCTCCCCTGTTCGAGACCGGTGGTGGCGGGCGAGGGCAACTGGTCCCGGCTGCTCGACGAGGCGCCCCGGTAGACCGCGGCAAAGGCCAGCGCGACCATGCCGACACCCATGACGACGGCGAGCATCCAGGCGACGGGGCGATGCCAGCGGACCTGCCTGCCGTATGCCCCGGGGGCGCCGTAGCGGCGTTCCCACGCCTCGGGGTCGGCGTCGTCCAGCTCGTCGAGATCGGGATCATGGCCGAAATCGCCGGGTCCGTCGGAACCGTAGGCATCGTCGTAGTGGTCGCCTCTGGCGCGGGCCCGGCGGGCCTCGGCCTCGGAGGCCTCGGCTCTCGCCTCCGCGGCGGCCAGGAGGCGCTCCACGGCGGTCGGCTCGTGTACCACGGCCGCCTTGACGAACGCCTCGTCGAAGACCACGGAGGCGAACTCTTCGTCCGACACCCCGCGGTCGTGGTCGTCGTCGGGCTCCCAGCCGTCAGGAAACGGCCTGCCCCCCACGTCCTCCGGCACGAATCCAGAGTAGACCTGGGGGGTCAATTTGGGCAGTCGGTAGGCAAATTCATCCGCCGGATGAGACACCTCTCACGACGCCCCGGAGGGGGTTTCAGCGCCGTACGTGCCCGTCGCCCGTGACGATGTACTTGGTGCTGGTCAGCTCCGGGAGGCCCATCGGGCCCCGGGCGTGCAGCTTCTGGGTGGAGATGCCGATCTCCGCACCGAAGCCGAACTGGCCGCCGTCGGTGAAGCGGGTGGAGGCGTTCACGGCCACCGTGGTGGAGTCCACCAACTGGGTGAAACGGCGGGCGGCCTGCTGCGAGGTGGTGACGATGGCCTCGGTGTGGCCGGAGGTCCACAGCCGGATGTGCTCGACGGCCCGGTCCAGCGAGTCGACGACGGCGGCGGCGATGTCGTAGGAGAGGTACTCCGTCTCCCAGTCCTCGGGCGTGGCCTCGACCACGGTCGCCTTGGAGCCCTCGGCGTAGGCCAGCACACGCTCGTCTGCGTGCACCGTCACACCCGCCTCCGCGAGGGCGTCGAGGGCGCGCGGCAGGAACCGGGGGGCGATGTCCTGGTGGACCAGGAGGGTCTCGGCGGCGTTGCAGACGCTGACCCGGTGCGCCTTGGAGTTGATCAGGATGTCGATCGCCATGTCGAGGTCGGCGTGGGCGTCGACATAGACGTGGCAGTTGCCGGTACCGGTCTCGATGACCGGGACGGTGGACTCCGTGACCACGGTCCGGATGAGCGAGGCGCCGCCGCGCGGGATGAGGACGTCGACCAGGCCGCGGGCCCGCATCAGCTCGCGCACGCTGTCGCGGCCCTCGCCGGGCACCAGCTGTACGGCGTCGGCGGGCAGGCCGGCCCCGCCCACGGCGTCGCGGATCACCCGGACGAGGGCGGTGTTCGACTCGTAGGCGGAGGACGAGCCGCGCAGCAGGACCGCGTTGCCGGCCTTCAGGCAGAGGGCGGCGGCGTCCACGGTGACGTTCGGGCGGGCCTCGTAGATGATGCCGACGACACCGAGCGGGACGCGGACCTGGCGCAGGTCGATGCCGTTGGGGAGGGTGGAACCGCGGACGACCTCGCCGACCGGGTCGGGCAGCGCGACGACGTCCCGGACGTCCGCGGCGATGGCCCGCACCCGCTCCGGGGTGAGGGTCAGCCGGTCCACGATGGCCTCGCTGGTGCCCGCCTCACGGGCCTTGGCGATGTCCTTCGCGTTGGCCTCGACGATTTCGCTCGTACGGACCTCCAGCGCGTCCGCGATGGCGAGCAGCGCGTCGTCCTTGGCGGCCCTGGGCAGCGGCGCGAGGTCGGCGGCGGCCGCCTTGGCGCGGTAGGCGGCGCGGGTGACCGGGGACATGGAGTCGTACGGCGAGAGCGTGGTCATAAGGGAAGGGTAGTGCGCCGCGCGGGCCGGTCCACCGTTCGTTCCACACCCCGAGATGTGCCGCCGGAACACCCCGAGGCCCGTCGGCGAGCGGCTCAGTACGGGTGGACGCCGACCGGGGTCGCGGGGGCCGGTCCGTAGCCCTCCGCGATGCGCTGGTGGTAGGTCTGGCGGTCGATGACCTCCAGGCCGACGATCTCCCAGGGCGGCAGGCCGGCGGTCTGGCGGTGCTCCCCCCACAGCCGCAGGGCGACGGCGGCCGCGTCGTGCAGGTCGCGGGCCTCCTCCCAGTACCGGATCTCGGCGTGGTCGCCCGCGTACCTGCTGGTCAGGAGGAAGGAGTGGTCGTGGGCGAGCTGCTCGAGGGCCCTCCGGACCTCCTTCAGCGGGGCTTCCTCACCGGAGACGCTGAGGGTGACGTGCCACAGCCGCGGGACGTCCACGGGCTGCCCGCCCTTCGACTCGGCGCCCTCCTGGGCCAGGTACCGTTCGCCCGCCGCCACGCTGGTCAGGGCACGCTCCTCACCCGGCGCGCGCGAGGGGGCCGGACTCGCGGCGCGTGACGACGCCGGACCGGCCGCACGCGGCGCCGCCGAACCGGTTTCGCCGGTACTCCCACGGGTCGCTGCCACCCCAGGGCGCACTCGTCTCACGACGGCCTCCTTTACGCAGCGCTCGTGCGGAATGTGTCCCGCGTTCTCGGTCCCTGGAACAAAGTTGAGCAGGCCGCACGGCTCCGCGGGGCGGTTTCACGGAACGTCCCCCACCGGTACGGACCGTTCGAGCGGGTTTACGGGTGCAGGATCACCAGGTCGTCCCGGTGGACGACCTCGCGCTCGTACTCCGCGCCCAGCTCCCGCGCCAGTTCCCTGGTCGACCGCCCGATCAGCTGGGGGATCTCCTTGGCGTCGAAGTTGACGAGCCCGCGGGCCACCGCACGGCCCCGGGTGTCGCGCAGTTCGACGGGGTCCCCCGCGCTGAACTCGCCCTCGACGGCGGCGATCCCGGCCGGCAGCAGCGAGGTGCGCCGCTCGACGACCGCGCGCACCGCCCCGTCGTCCAGCGTCAGCGAGCCCTGCGGGGTGGAGGCGTGCTGGAGCCACAGCAGCCGGTCGGCGGAACGTTTGCCGGTGGAGTGGAAGTAGGTGCCGGTGTCGCCGCCGGTGAAGGCGTCGGCCGCGTGGACGGCGCTGGTGAGGACCACCGGGATGCCGGCGGCGGCCGCGATCCGGGCGGCCTCGACCTTGGTGACCATGCCGCCGGTGCCGACGCCCGCCTTGCCGGTGCTGCCGATCTCGACGTGCGCGAGGTCCTCGGGGCGCCGCACCTCGGCGATCCGCGAGGTGCCGGGCCTGCCGGGGTCGCCGTCGTACACGCCGTCGACGTCGGACAGCAGGATCAGCAGGTCGGAGTGGACGAGGTGGGCGACGAGGGCGGCGAGCCGGTCGTTGTCGCCGAAGCGGATCTCGTCGGTGGCGACGGTGTCGTTCTCGTTGACGATCGGGAACGCGCCCATCGCGAGCAGCGCGTCGAGGGTGCGCGAGGCGTTGCGGTGGTGGGCCCGCCGGCTCATGTCGTCGCTGGTCAGCAGCACCTGTCCGACACGGACGCCGTAGCGGGCGAAGGAGGCGGTGTAGCGGGCGACGAGCAGGCCCTGGCCGACGCTCGCGGCGGCCTGCTGGCGGGCGAGGTCCCGGGGTCGGCGGCGCAGGCCCAGCGGAGCCAGGCCGGCGGCGATGGCACCCGAGGAGACGAGCACGATCTCCTTCTCGCCCCCGCTGCGGCTCTTGGCGAGGACGTCGACGAGCGCGTCGACCCGGTCGGCGTCGAGCCCGCCGGAGGCGGTGGTCAGCGACGAGGAGCCGACCTTGACGACGATCCTGCGGGCCTCGCTCACGGCCTGCCTTGCCCCTGCCACCTTGGTCTTCGCTCCTCGCGTAGGTCGACGGCTGCCCGCCTGGCAATCTACGCGAACGGGGGCGGAGGCCGCGCGGGGGTTTCAGCTCGCGGACAGGCCGGCGCCGTAACCGTTCGCTCACACTTTGCGTACGGCAAAAAGGTTGTACTGGTTCCCCATGTGATTTGAAGAGAACACAAATTTATTTTGAAGTTTGTGTCACCTACAGTTCGCCCTGTGAAGCGCATACTCCTGAGATCGGGGAAGAGCCCCTTCGACGTCGTCCCGGTCGAGGAAGCCCTCCACCGCGACGTGATCGCCACCAACTCCGGCAACCTGATCTTCAGTGATGCCGCCCACAAGATCCTCACCACGCCGGACTCCGAGGTCTTCTCGAACGGCATGCGCACGGACGTGAGCGCGGCGGCCCGGATCAACGAGGAGTACGACGCCTTCGTCGTGCCCCTCGCCAACGCCTTCCGGCCGACCTTCGAGCAGCCGCTCCAGCGGCTGACCAGGCTCATCGGAAAGCTGAAGATCCCGGTCGTGGTGATGGGTGTCGGCGCGCAGACGGGTGTGACCTACGACCCGGCGCGGCTGAAGCCCATGGAGGCCAGCGTGCGCGCCTTCTGCGCGGCGGTGCTGGAGCACAGCGCCTCCATAGGTGTGCGGGGCGAGTTCACCGAGCAGTACCTGAACGACATGGGCTTCCGGGACGTCGAGGTCATCGGCTGCCCGTCGATGTTCATGCACGGCGACCGGCTGCCCGTCGAGAAGAAGACGCCGACACTGACCGCGGAGTCGCGGATCGGCATCAACGGCTCGCACACCGCGGTGCGCGGCGGCGGTCTGCACAAGGTCATCACCCGTACCCACGAGCGCTACCCGAACCTGCGCTACATAGGTCAGAACCTCACCGACGCCAAGCAGCTGCACTGGCGGGACGTCGACTCCCCGGCCGGTCGGATCACCGAGATGCCGACCCACCCCGACCACCCGATGTACCGGGAGGACAAGGCCCGGGTCTACATAGACCCGATCACCTGGATCGACGACCTGCGGGACTTCGACTACTCGTTCGGCTCGCGTATCCACGGCAACATCGCGGCGCTGCTGGCGGGCACGCCCGCGACCGTGCTGGCCTTCGACTCGCGCACGCTGGAGCTGTGCCGTTACTTCGAGATACCGCACCGGCTGCTCAGCGAGGTGCCCGCGGACCTCGACCCGGCCGACCTCTACGAGGAGGCCGACTTCAGCGGGCTCTCCGGTAACCACAAGGAGCGCTTCGACCGGTTCACCGCGTTCCTGGACAAGAACGGGCTGCCGAACACCTTCACCCACGGCGACGGCGGCGTGGCCTTCGAGAAGAAGCTGCGCTCGCTGTCCTTCCCGCCGGGCGTGCGCCCCTGGAACGACACCGACCTCGCCTCGCTGGCCGGCCGGTTCGGCTGGCTCCAGCAGCGCATCACCGAACTGGACACCCAAAACGCCCAGTTGAAGCGGGACCTGGCGAAGAGCCGGCCCGGCGCGAAGGCCGCGGCCAAGGCCGCCGCGGTCATCCCCGCCCCGTCCATCTACCGTCGCGCGAAGCGCGCCGTGGGTGTCCCGCTGCGCCGCGCGCTGAAGCCGGGCAAGTAGACCCCGCCGAGCACGAGCGAACGGCACCACGGCCGGGCCACACCACGACCGGACGACACCAGGCAGGGCGGCGCACGACCGCACAGCACACGGCACACGGCCGGGCGGCACCACGGCACGGCGGCACCGCACGCGGTCTCACGCGGCCGCCGTGCCGCCCGGACGCATCGGGCGCCGGAGCCGGCGAAGCCTGCGGCGGACCTTGCGGACGAAGCCGCGGAGGAAGGTCTCGGTCGGGTCCTTGCGCCAGCCGGGGAAGTCCTTCGCCTCGCGGGGCTCGGCCAGGTAGATCCGGTCGGGCAGGCCGGCCGTGCGGGAGCCGTAGTGCGGGTAGGCCAGGTAGAGCTGGGTGTTGCGCTTCTTCAGGACCGGGACCGGCTCGCTCTTGGCCTTGATGAACTCGAGGACGTCCACGAGGAGTTCGGGGCGCTGCCGGGCCACCAGCTCCAGACGCAGCCGCTCGTGGACCCGGAGCCGCTGGGCGACGCCCTCGTTCCAGTAGGTGTCCATCAGCGGCTTGGCCAGCTCCATCTTGGTGCGCCGGATCTCCTCGTCGTTCCTGAGGAAGACGGGCCCGAACTGCGGCAGCACGGTGACGAGGAAGGGGCGGACCATGAGCACGTCCCGCTTGGCGCCGGGCGGGACGAGCCGCTCCAGCAGGCCCATCAGGGCGCGCGCGGAGTCGAAGCGCAGGGTGTAACTCCCGCTCTTCGTCACATGCTTGCCGTCGGTGCGGCCCACCAGGTAGTAGCAGGTGTAGTCGGCGACCACGGAGACACCGTCGGCCCGCAGATAGGCCTCCATCGTGAACAGGGCGTCCTCGCCCGTCCACAGCGACTCGTCGAAGCGCATGCCGTGGCGCTCCAGGAACTCCCGGCGGAACAGCTTCTGCGCGCTGAGGGTGAACTTGATGTTGGAGGAGTAGACGTCCGTACGGTCGAGGGTCTCGCCCCACATCGACTTCGGCGGCTTGCGGTTGATGCCCTCGACCCGGCCGAGGACCACGTCCGTGCCGTTGCGGTCGGCCATGGCCACCATGCGCTCCAGGGCCTCGGCGCCGAGCCGGTCGTCGGCGTCGAGGAAGAAGACGTAGCGCCCGGTGGCCTTGGAGAGGCCGACGTTGCGCGGGCCGCTGGGGCCGCCGGAGTTCTCCTGGCGGATCACGGTGACGGCCATGGGCACGCGGGCGGCGAACTCCTCCAGGTACTCCCCGGTGCCGTCCCGGGAGCCGTCGTCCACCGCTATGACCTCCAGGCGCGCCGCGTCCAGGGTCTGTGCCTCGACCGATGCCAGGCATTCGACCAGATACGGCATCGCTTCGTACGCCCCGATGACCACCGTGACGTCAGGCTGCGCAGCGGTCACTTTTCCCTCTCATCACGCACCGGTTCCCCCGCATGAACACTTTGGATACCCGGTAGACGATGGATGAACGGGGTGGGTTGCCTGGGTTTCGGTACGTGTCCCACATCACAGAACGCGACTGAGGCCGGGCCCCCGGAGAGTTCTCTCCGGGGGCCCGGCCTCAGGAAACACCGGCGTCAGCCGGCCGTAACGCCCTTGGCATCCTTGGGCAGTTCCGTCGCGTCGTCCGGCGCGGCACCGACCGCGTTGTCCGCCGAGGCGGCGTGCGACTCCTGGCCCACATTGCGTGCCTCGGCCTTCAGCGCGAGGTCGGTGATCGCGGTGTCGAACTGTTCGAGCGAGGTGGGCTCGTCGGGTCCGAGCAGGTACTCCTTGAGTTCCTTGCGGTCCTTGGCCAGCAGATCGGCGGCCGGGTTGGCGACCGCGTCGAGCAGCTGGTCCAGCTCGGCGGCACTGTTGGTGAGGATCACCGCCGCGCGCACGGCGGTGTTCTGCCGCCTGAACTCCTCGGCGCCCAGCTCCGCGGAGTCCGCGACCGCATACGGCTTGCCGCTCGCGATGAAGTCGGAGACCACGCTGGAGATGTCCGAGACCATCGCCTCGGAGGCGTTGAAGCAGTCGTACAGGCGGGGTCCGGCGCCGGTGATCACCCGGTGCTCGAAGGAGGGGAAGGAGCGCCAGTAGGTCTCGTTCCACTCGGCGCGCAGCCGGGCGGCCTCCTGGTGCTTGCGGACGTCGACGATGCCGTCACGGCTCGTCACGGCCTCGTCGGCGCGCTCGTCGAACGCGAGGGAGAGACCGTCCAGTCGGGCCTTGAGGCGGGTCAGCTCCGCCTTCGCCTTGGCCTCGGACGCCGGGTCGGCGGTGAAGCGGGGGTCGCCCGCGCGCTGGGCGGCGGCCTTCTTGATCAGGGCGGTGATCCGCCGGTGCGCGGCGCCCGCCTTGGCGCTGCGGGTGCCGGTGAAGGGGTGCGGCTTGTACAGGACGCGGACCGGGGGATCGGCCGCGACCAGCTTCTTCACAATGTTCTCGCCGGCCAGCAGGAGCGAGGTGTTGCCCGGGTTGTCGTCCCAGCCCTCCCAGGTGGGCGCGTACAGGACCGTCGGGATACGTCCCGCGGGCGTGCCCTGCGAGGTCCTGATCGGCGCCAGCTGCGGTCGGCCGACCTCGACGATGTCCTCGTCGCGGATGCCGACGTCGGCGATGGCGTAGCGGTCGCGGCCCGCGCGGCCGGCGGTCCACACCTCGTCGTAGACCTTGCTGAACGGGTTGACGCTGGCGAGCTTGTCGCTGTCGCCGTGGCCGATGAAGACGTGCTTCATGGTCGGCACCCGCAGCAGGTGGATGTTCTTGCCGACGTTCGCGCAGTACAACGCGACCCGCACCATGGACAGGTCCATGTTCATCAGGTGCACCCCCCCGGGCACGCAGATGACAGGGACCGAGGTGGGCGCCATCTTCTCCAGGACGGTGCGCTCACGCAGGATGACCAGCGGCCGGGACTCCATCTGCTCCATGGTCTCCAGCCACATGTTGACCTGGTAGGCGGAGTCGTCGGAGCCGGAGAAGTACAGCACCGTCTGCGGCCGGTACTCGCGCAGCCAGGCACTGACCGTGCCGAGCACCTTGTCGGCCTTCGGCGGCAGCCGCTTCGCCCTCAGGTGCGGCACCAGCGCCAGCACGTACAGCGCGCCCAGGCCCAGGGTGACGCCGATGCCGGCGAAGCCCGCGGCCTCGGAGTCGGTGACCGCGCTGACGAGCAGACCCACGACGGCCGCGAGGTCGAGGTGGAGCATCTTCACGGTGGCGCGGCTCAGCAGCCGGCGCGGCGGCGCGTCGGGGATGCGCAGCCTGGAGGCCAGGTCGACGTTCCTGGTCACGACCGGCATCTGACGGCGCTTGCCGATCAGGGTGATCAGCGCGCCGTGCGGGGCCTGGAGACCGAAGAACACCGTGAAGCACGCGATCGCCGCGTAGAAGACCGGCTCCTGGGAGAGGTCGAGTCTCGCCAGCAGCAGGATCAGCAGCAGCTCGCGGACCAGGAACCGGGTGGACAGACCGGCCCGCACCTTGCCCAGGAGGGCGATGAGGCGACTGCCTTTGCGGTGGAGGTAAAGGTCCGCCAGGTACGTCACGGCGGCCGCGGCGGCGAAGGCGGGGGCGCTCGGAACGAGCGCGGCCGCCATGAGGCCGGGGTAGCCCAGCATCATGAGGACCGCCGCGGCCAGTTCGGCCGCGCTGCCCACCCGGGCTACGCGAATAGCGGTGGATATCACGGAGAAACCTGCTCTGGGAGGGGGCCGGTCAGAGGTACTAAAAGTCCGGAAAATCCTTTGTGAAGGTTTCGGGAATTTTACGGATCAGGCCTCTGTGAATTCTCCGTAAACAGGGAGTCACAGAGGCCTGAAAAATCGATGGCTATTTACGCGGGATTATGCCATGCCATCCTGTCGGTCGAGCACTCCGGCCAGGGCCTGCTCGAAGTCCGACGCCCGGCCGGCGGCCGCCGTCGGGTCCTGCTGGCGGACGTCGATCACGTGTCCGGTGAGTTCGGAGAGCAGCACGTCGAGCGAGGTGCGGGCGACGGCCTCGGAGGAGAGCAGACTGCCCGAGGGCTCCTGCCCGAAGGCCTTGGTGCGCATGGGTGTGGCCGTGCGTTCGGGGTTGACGCAATTCACCCGGATGCCGTCACCGGCCCACTCGTCGGAGAGGGCCTGGGTGAGGTTCACCATGGCCGCCTTGGTCGAGGAGTACAGGCTGTACTCGGCACGTCCCCGGGTGTAACTGCTGGAGGTGTACAGCAGCAGCTGGCCCTTCGTCTCCGCCAGGTACTTGTACGCCGAACGTGCGATCTGCACCGGTGCCAGGTAGTTGACTTTCAGCGCTTCCTCGATGGTCGCGTTGTCGGTCTCGGCCAGCTTGCCGATGCGCAGCACGCCCGCGGTGTTGACGACGTAGTCGATGCGCCCGGTCTCGTTGTAGGCCTTGGACAGCGCGTCGTCGACCTCCTCCGGGTTCTCCACGTGCGTGCCGGTGGTGGAGCGGCCCAGCGCGTAGACCTTGGCCCCGTAGGACTCGGCGAGTTCGGCGATGTCCTTGCCGATGCCGTACGAACCGCCGAAGACGACCACGGTCTTGCCGGTGAGGAGCTCGCGGTAGACCTCCTCGCCCATCTGCTCGGGGGCGGCCGAGGAGGCCAGCTGGAAGAGCTTGTCGGCGATGAAGACGTCGACCGGCTGGGTCACCTTCATGTTGTACTCGTCACCCGCGACGACGTGGATCGGCACGTCGGGCAGGTAGCGCAGCACGACGGTGCAGTCGTCGGTGGCCTGGAAGTTCGGGTCGCCCGCCGCCACCTCGTAGGCCCGGCGGATGGTGGACAGCTTGAACGCCTGCGGGGTCTGACCGCGGCGCAGCCGGGAGCGGTCCGGGATCTCGGTGATGAACTCGCCGTCCTCGCCGTGCGTGCGCGTGACGATGATGGTGTCCGCGGACGGGATGGCGACGTCGACCGCCTGGTAGCGCTCCAGCGCCGTGACGCAGTCGTCGATGACCCGCCGCGAGAGCAGGGGGCGCACGGCGTCGTGGAAGAGGACGTTGAGGTCCTCGCCGTCGGCCAGCCCCTCGCCCAGGGCCGCGATGGCGCGCTCGGTGGTCTCGTTCCGCGTGGAGCCGCCCTCGATGATCTTCCGGACCTTCTTGAAACCGGCCTTGGACACGATCTTCTCGATGTCCGACACATAGCCCGGTGCCATCAGCACGATGATCTCGTCGACCGAGTCGGCCTTCTCGAAGGTGGTCAGGGTGTGCTCGATGACTGCCTTGCCGGCGATCTTCAGCAGCTGCTTGGGGATCGACAGACCCACCCGCTGACCGGTGCCACCGGCCAGGATCACTGCGGTGGTACGGGGCTTGGCTATGTGCTGGGACACAGAGGACCTACCTTGGGGCGACAGGGAACGGGGAAATGGTCCCACTTGCGGTAACCGCAATGCAAGGTGAGCGCCGTTCGCTGCAAATGTGCACGCAACCCGGCATTCACCTTGCGTCGCCGGTGATTGCTTGAACACCGACGCGGCTTCCCATGGATGGTCCCTGGAAATCCTGTGAGTTACTCCACAGGAAGTATGTCATTGCCGAGAGTGACGGAGCGCCACGGACACGGGCGGCGCCGGACGGTGTCAGTGCCGCCGCAACCGCTTGAGGCAACGGTGCCCGAGAACCCGCACGAGCTCCTTCGACGAGGTCTGGTGCACCGCGCGCGCCGCGCCCCCGCCGGGCGCCGCGGCCACCGCGGCGAGCGCCCCGTACAGGGCCTGAGCGGCCACCTCGGGAGCGATCCGGGCCTCCCCCGGCCCTCGCCCGGCGGACTCGGGCACAGCGGACGGAGCGGACAGCAGGGCCGGGTCACCGATCACCCGCACCCCCGTCGACCCGATCCGGTCGGCCATCTCGGCGCCGATCCCGGTGGCCGCCCGGACCGCCCAGTCGGGTGTGGAGATCCTCACGTCCTGTGAGGTGGGACTGCACGTGTTCTTCATATGCATGACCGCGCCGTTACGAACCAGCAGGGAATAGAGCTCGTCAGGGAGGCCATTACCGCGGAATTCCTTGTTGAGGTTGCGCAGCATTTCGGTCTCGGCGAGGGTGAGAGATCGATTCGCCGTGTCCGGAACGGGCTGAAGGAGATTGGCGGGCAGTCCGAGCAGTCCCTCGAAGACCCGCATGAGCCCGCCCCGGTCCCGGTCGTCCACCACGACGACGGTGACCCGGTCGGCCCCGACCACCCGCACCCACCGCTCGACCAGCCGGTCGTGCCGGTGCCGGCGCCAGAAGCTGGGGGTGGGCTTCTCGTAGGGGGCCTTGCGGAGCATGTGCTCCAGCCACTCCTCGTAGCCCATGCGCAGGCCGTTCTGCACGTACTGCTGCCACTGCGAGGGCATGATCCGCACCAGCGGGCGCAGGGTGACCAGCACCTGCACCGACTCCCCGCCGAGCTGCTCGACGATCCGCCCGGCGGTCGCGTCGTCCGGGGCGTCGGCGAAGAACTCGCTGCTGATCACGCAGGTGTGGCGGCCGGTGGCGTGCACCTGGTCCACGAGCCGCGTCCAGTGCCGTTCGGTGGGCGTGGTGTCGCCGATCATCCCGGTCCGCGAGCAGGCCGCCAGCACGGCCTGCATCGGATGTCTGCTCTGCGCCGGGTACACGACGCCGTACGCCGGCAGCTTCTCCTTCGCCGCGAAGAGGGCGCCCTGGATCGAGGTGGTCCCGGTCTTGTGCGGCCCGATGTGCAGCAGGCGGGTGCCGGCGGGCAACGGGGTGGGTTTCCCGGGGGCCGGGGCGCCGTCGCTCGTACGGTCCGAGGGGTTCGTACAGTCCGTCTCCATGGTCAGAAGACGGTAAGAGGGGTTCCTTAGGGGACGCTGAGAGGAGCCTGGGGCGCAGATGAGTCCCGGGCGCCGGCCGGCGATTTCCCCGACGTCGAGAACGGGGCGGGAAACAGGAACGGCGGGACGGGGCCCCGTGCGGTTTGTGCCGCACGGGGCCCCGCCCCGCCGAATCGGTACGACCGACTACGGGATGCCTCAGAAGGGCTCGAAGCCCTCGAACTCCTGGGCTGCCTCGTCGCGTTGGGCCTGCTTGTCCCGGCGACGCGTCGTCGCGGGACGCGGCTCCTCGAAGCGGTGGTCCTCGCCTCGGCGGCCGAGCATCTCGGCGCCGGCCGTCACGGACGGCTCCCAGTCGAAGACGACCGCGTTGTCCTCGGGGCCGATGGCGACGCCGTCGCCGCCCCGGGCGCCCGCCTTCATCAACGCGGCCTCCACACCGAGGCGGTTGAGCCGGTCGGCGAGGTAGCCGACGGCCTCGTCGTTGTTGAAGTCGGTCTGCCGCACCCAGCGTTCGGGCTTCTCGCCCCGGACGCGGAACAGGCCGTCCTCCTCCAGCGTGACGGTGAAGCCGGTGTCGTCGACCGCCTTCGGACGGATGACGATCCTGGTCGCCTCCTCCTTCGGCCTGGCCGCGCGTGCGGCGCCCACCATCTCGGCGACGGCGAAGGACAGCTCCTTGAGGCCCATGTGGGCGACCGCGGACACCTCGAAGACGCGGTAGCCGCGCGCCTCCAGATCCGGCCGGACCATCTCGGCGAGGTCCTTGCCGTCCGGTACGTCGATCTTGTTCAGCACCACGAGCCGCGGCCGGTTGCCGAGGCCGCCGTACTGCTTCAGCTCCTCCTCGATCATGTCGAGGTCGGAGAGCGGGTCGCGCTCGGACTCCAGGGTCGCCGTGTCCAGCACGTGCACGAGGACGCTGCACCGCTCGACGTGGCGCAGGAACTCCAGGCCCAGGCCCTTGCCCTGGCTGGCGCCCGGGATCAGGCCCGGCACGTCGGCGATCGTGTAGACCGTGGAGCCGGCCGTCACCACGCCCAGGTTCGGGACCAGGGTCGTGAACGGGTAGTCCGCGATCTTCGGCTTGGCGGCCGACAGGACGGAGATCAGCGACGACTTGCCCGCGCTCGGGTAGCCGACGAGGGCCACGTCCGCGACCGTCTTCAGCTCCAGGACGATGTCCTGGAAGTCGCCGGGTTCGCCGAGCAGCGCGAAGCCGGGCGCCTTGCGGCGGGCCGAGGCCAGCGCCGCGTTGCCGAGGCCGCCGCGGCCGCCCTGGGCGGCGACGAACGAGGTGCCGTGGCCGACCAGGTCCGCCAGCACGTTGCCGGCCTTGTCCTGGATCACGGTGCCGTCCGGGACCGGCAGGATCAGGTCCTGGCCGTCCTTGCCGGAGCGGTTGCCGCCCTCGCCGGGCTTGCCGTTGGTGGCGCTGCGGTGGGGCTTGTGGTGGTAGTCGAGGAGCGTGGTGACCGACTGGTCGACGACCAGGATCACATCGCCGCCACGGCCGCCGTTGCCGCCGTCCGGGCCGCCGAGCGGCTTGAACTTCTCACGGTGGACGGAGGCACAGCCGTGGCCTCCGTTACCCGCGGCGACATGCAGTTCGACGCGGTCCACGAAGGTGGTCATGGTGGGTGCCTCCAGCACTACGAAAACGTAAGGAACTATCTACTGCTCTAACACGCGAAAGGCGGACCCGCCTTCCCGGAAGGGAAGTGAGGTCCGCCTCGCGAAACGTTCGGTCGAAGCCGTGAATCAGAGGATTCAGGCGACCGGAACGATGTTCACGACCTTGCGGCCACGGTGGGTACCGAACTCCACCGCACCGGCGTTCAGCGCGAACAGCGTGTCGTCGCCGCCACGGCCGACGCCCGCACCGGGGTGGAAGTGGGTGCCGCGCTGGCGGACCAGGATCTCACCCGCGTTGACGACCTGACCGCCGAAGCGCTTCACGCCGAGCCGCTGGGCATTGGAGTCGCGACCGTTCCGGGTGGACGATGCGCCCTTCTTGTGTGCCATGTCTCCTCAGTCCCTTACTTCGCAGCCGCGGGGATCTCAGTGACCTTGATCGCCGTGTACTGCTGGCGGTGGCCCTGACGACGGCGGTAACCGGTCTTGTTCTTGTAGCGAAGGATGTCGATCTTGACGCCCTTGTGGTGGTCCACGACCTCGGCCTGGACCTTGATGCCGGCCAGCACCCACGGGTCGCTGGTCACAGCGTCGCCGTCGACAACGAGCAGGGTCGAGAGCTCGACCGTGTCGCCAACCTTGGCAGTGGAAATCTTGTCAACCTCAACGATGTCGCCGACAGCAACCTTGTGCTGGCGACCACCGCTGCGCACGATGGCGTACACGCGGATCTCACTCTCTCGCTCTGGGACGGCATCCCCGCAGTCCAGCCGCCCGGGAACGAACACGGACGGCCTCTCCCGGCCACCTAGGTACCGGTACCCGGGAGGAAGAGGGTTTACGGAGATGTGGCACGTCAACCGACACGCCGAGGGACAAGGCTACGGGGCCCGGCTTGAGGGGTCAAACCGGGCCCCGGGAGCACTCGCTCAGGTGAGGGACGGCTCAGGTCGGCGAGCGCCGAAGCCGTGCCGCTTCCTCCCTGTTCCTGGTGGCGGCGTCTCTCGCCTGAACCCGGTCCGTCTCATGGATCAGGTGTTCCGCGAGGGACTCCAGAGCGACCGCCATCCTCTCGTGCCAGTCGACGGACTCCGCCGCCTCAGCGGATGCGAGCGGCTTTTGAGCACGTACCGCCCGAAAGTCACGCAGAGCGCTTCGAAGCTCGTCCGGAATGGTCATCGCTATCCCTTGCCTCCGATCAGCGGGAGGAGGCGAGTGCAGGCGGGACACGGCCCCAGCAGCTCGCCATGTTCGTCCAGCGGGAAGGCATTGCCTCTCGCGCCTCCCCCGATCTTCACCGACTGAAACGTCGCGCCCTCCAGTGCCTGGAAGTTCTCCAGCTGGACGGCACAGCCGACCTCACCGCAGCCTCCATGGTGACCGGACTGAGCCACGGCCCTGGCCGTCTTCTCCGGCATGCCACCGGTTCGCGAGTCCTGGGCGTAGGAGTAGACCGTGTGCTTTCCGTCTGCCGATGTCGCCTTGGTGGCGACGTTCGGACGAATCGACGAGTCGATGCTCAGCGCCTCGTCGGCGAAGTCGAGGAGGTCGTCGTCTGCATCACCGCAGTTATGGACGAGAAGGGCCGTGCTGCCCGCCGTCACGTAGTACGTATGGACGTCCGCGACCGTCAGGTCGTGGGTGCGCCGACGCTGGTCGAAGGCGCGGACGGCCGTGAGTTCGACCGCGTCGCCGTTCGCCGTGTGCAGGCGCATGCCCGGCTTCAGATCGCCCGCCTCGATCCAAGCCCGCTCGGAGTCGGACCAGAAGGGGTGGGTCGTGGTGGAGACCAGGGACTCGGACGTTCCCGGCTCACTCCTGATCGTCAGGTCGACGAAGTGCTTGTCGTCCTCGGTGACGATGGTGCCGACAACCTCACGGACCGTCGTGCCGCCCGTCTCCGGGTCAGTGACGGTGATCTTGTCACCGAGCTTCACCTTTTCGATCGGCTTGGTCTTGCCGTTGCCGAGCAGCACCTTGGTGCCGGGCAGGAAGCTGTGCTTACCCTTGATCGGGCAGGTGCCGGCGTCCTCGGTCTTCTTGCGTTTCTTGAGGGCCGCCGCGGCCTTCTTCCTGACGTCCGCCAACTTCTCTGCGGCCTTGGAGAGTCCGAGCTTCGCCCGGCCCACCGCCTTGTTGGCGTTCCACAGGCTCTTGGCGCCGCCGATCAGGTCCCCGACCAGGTTGGTGACCCGCTTGGCGAGTTTGAGGCCCTTGGCCCACTTCCACGGCGCCCCGTACTTGGCGAGGATCTTGCCCGCCAGGCCGCCCGCGAAGCTGCCGGCGATGTTGAGCAGCGTTTCGCCGCAGGAACCGACGTCACCCGTGGAAATACAGTCCAGGGCCGCGTCCACCCCGAGAATGTCTCGGGCAATCTTGACCAGGGCCTTGCCCGCGGACTTGATGCGCTGCTTGGCGGAGGACTGCTGCTGTTGCGCGGCCGCCACGTCGCCGGACGCCTTGCTGACTTCCGACTGCGCCTTGGAGACCTCCGGGTCGGTGTCGGTGACGGGGATGCCGCCACGGCACTCGATAAGGCCCTCCCGGCATTCCGGGACGATCATGCCGCTGGGGTCGGCGTGTGTGACCGGGGAGTTGTTGGCGTAGGCGTAGCCGTTGATCTGCTGCGG
Organism: Streptomyces sp. NPDC058295; assembly: GCF_042880655.1. Classification (NCBI taxonomy): domain Bacteria; kingdom Bacillati; phylum Actinomycetota; class Actinomycetes; order Kitasatosporales; family Streptomycetaceae; genus Streptomyces; species Streptomyces sp. NPDC058295. The sequence continues at coordinate 38,289 of NZ_JBHVYO010000012.1, read as the reverse complement.
CTGGGTGTAGTCGATGATCGGGTCGACGGAGATGAACTTGCCGATCACCGAGTCGTACTCGCGCGCCCCCAGATGGGTCAGGCCGGTCGAGGCATCGATCGTGCCGCCGACATAGCCCTTCTCCCCCGGCCAGGTGCCGGTCTTCTCGCCGCGGTCGACACCGAAGGGGTCGAAGCGGCGCTGGGAGACGGCCCCGGTGACCGAGTCGATCGCCACCTCGCCCGTGCCGTGATGGTCAGAGGCAACGAAGGAGAGCTTCGCCGCGGTGCGGACCGCGACGGTCTGGCCGGCGTACTCGTAGTAGCGGGTGGCCTCCTTCTTGGTGCCGTCGGCCGACAGCTTCAACTCCGTGCCCGGCAGGTAGACAGTGGTCCCGGAGGGGTCCTTGCGCTGCACCCTGTTGCCGGTCACGTCGTACAGATAGTTCGTCTGCGAACCGCCCGCCTCCGTGACCTTGCTCAGCGCACCGGAGTCGTCCCAGCTGAGAACCTGGGCGTTGCCGCCGATGGTGCGCTTGGTGGTGTTGCCGGAGTCGTCGTACTCGTACGACGACTGCCTGTCCCCGGTCGGGGTCTGCTCGGTGACCTTGGTGACCTGGTGCGGTCCGTCGCCGAGGGCGCCCGCGCCGCCGTACTCGTAGCTGCGGGTGATGTTGTTCGCCGCGTTGAGCGCGGTGTCGTGGTTGATCTCGGAGACACGGTTGCCGATGGCGTCGGTCTCGTACGACTTCCAGTACGGGGCCGGACCGCCCAGCGCGGTCGAACCGGCAGCGGCGTCACAGGTCGTGGGCCCGGTGCCGTCCACCGGCGTGGTGGAGCCGCGAGTGCCGGAGCCGGCCGCGGTCGTCGCGGTGGCCGCCGGGGTCCAGGCGTCCGACAGGCGCTGACGGCTGTCGTAGGCGAAGCACTGCACGTCCGTCGAAGCGGAGTTCGCCGTGTCCGCGATCGACAGGACATTGCCCGCCTGATCGTAGGAGTAGTACGAGTCCTTCGCCGGGGTGGTCGCGCCGTAGACATCGACTGTCGAACGGGTCAGCCGGTCCGTGCCCTTCTCATAACCGAAGGTCTGCCAGACCTTCTTGCCGCTGCCCGTGGACAGCTCCAGCTGCTGGAGCTGACTGGTCCTGGAGTAGACCGTGTTCGTGACATAGGAGGTGCTGCCCGTCATCGTCATCGGGCGCTGAAGGGCGTCGTACGTGTAGGTCACCGCCTCCGCCGGCAGGTCACCGATCTCGGGCAGGCCGGTGCTCTGGAGCGTCCCGTCCCTGTTGTAGGTCGAGGTGTAGACGTACGTGCCGGCCAGGGAGCCCTGCGATGCGGGGACCTGGTAGGCGGTCTTCAGCGGGCGGTAGAACTCGTCCATCGACTGGACGGCCGTAGCGAAGTACTCCGTCGGCGAGGTGTAGCTGAGCGTGCCGTAGACCTGGCCCAACCAGCCCGCCTTGTCGTACTTCGTCTCCGTCAGCTTGGTACCCGTGTCGGCGTCACCCGACCAGGTCGCGAGCACACGCCCGAGCTTGTCGTAGACAGTCGAGGTCTTCTTGTTGCGGCCGTCGTATGCCACGACCGGCCGGTCCAGCTCGTCGTACTCGGTACGCGAGGTACCCGCGTCCGGGTCGACCGCCTTGGTCTTGCGGCCCAGCTGGTCGTACTCGTAACGCCACACGTTGTTCTTGGCGTCGGTGACCGTCTCCAGCAGACCCGCCGTGTTGTACGTGTACTTCGTCGAGTCGTACGCCACGCCCGCGCCCGGCGAGGCGCCCTTGTAGTGGCGGATCTCGGAGAGGTTCCCCGCGCCGTCGGTGATCGTCGTGGTGGGCACGCCGCCGACCGGCGGGTCGACGTGCGTCAGCTCACCGTCGTAGCTGGTCGTGGTGCGCCACTGCTCGGCGCCACTGACCGCGGAGATCTGTGCGGTGGTACGGCCCAGGCCGTCGTACTCCAGCAGACTCTGCGCACCGACCTGACCGCTGCTCACGAGCAGCAGCTCGTCGGAGGCCACGCCGGCCGCGTTGTAGGTGGAGTTGGTCTTCCTGACGTTGCCGGTGCCGTCGTACCACGTGTCGGCGACCATGCGGGTGCCGTCCGGGCCCTCCGTCTGCATCTGACGAGATCGCAGCATGCTGTCGAAAAGCTGGTATTCCGCGCCGTAGGAGCCGTCGTTCTCGATCTTCTCCGTCCTGATCGAGGTGACCTTGTCCTTGCGGACGTTGTACGAGTACTTGATGCTCGGCGTCTGGGTCGAGGCCCGGTCCGGCAGCCACACCGACGTCAGACGGCCCAGCGCGTCGTAGGCCAGGTCCGTCCGCTTGCCGTTCGGGTCGGTCTGGCCTGCCGACATGCCCCAGGCGGGGACATAGTCGGTGATGGTGTTGTGCCCGAGGACGTTGGTGACGGTCGTCCTGGTCAGCAGGCCGTTCGTCTCGACGTAGACGGTCTTGGTCTGGTCCGACGTCCCGTACTGCTTGGCGTCCTTCTGCGTGAGCGGACGGCCGAAGGCGTCGTAGGTCGTTGCTCCCGTGACCTGGTACGTGGCCGTGGTGCCGTCGTGCGAGGTCAGCCGCTCCGTCTTGGTCGCGTCACCCTTCGTGGGCGCCGCGCCGAACGCGCCGCCGTCGTACGACACACGCTCGTCCCCCAGGACCTGCGTCTTACGGTCCGGCGTCGTGGCGCACTTGACCGACACGACCTCGCTGCGGGCGGGCAGCGAAAGGATGTTCTTCGCCGTGTTGTCCGCGTAGGTCGTACGCGTGCAGGTGTCGTCCTTCGTGGTGGAGACGTCGCCCTGGTCGTCGACGGTCAGGACCCGGCCGGTGCCGTTGGACGTGTCGTACGTCGTCGTGGACTTCGTCTCGCTCCAGCTGCCGTCGGACTTCAGACTGAAGCCCCGGCCGGTCTGGGTACGCACCATGACCGCGTTGCTGGTTCCCCAGCTGTTCTTCTGTGTAGCGGTGTTGTACTTGAAGGGCGTGTTGATCGTCTTGCCGACCAGCTTGGCGCCGTCGTAGGTGGCGACCTCCAGCTGCTGGCCGGTGAACTCCTCGGAGTCCGTGTAAGAGGCTCCCGTGGAGTCCTTGACCGTCACCGAGCGGGTGTTGCCTTCGGCGTCCTTGTCGCCGTCCATGCCCTGAAGGAACGTGTAGTCGACCCGGGTCTTCTGCACGTCGGCCGTACCGCTGGTGACCTTGACCTTGCCGTAGCCCTGCCAGCCACCCCAGGTCAGGTACTTCTCGTCGGAGATGCCGTCCGGCTTCGCCTTCCGCCAGGCCGCGTCGCCCTGGTAGTCGTAGCGGGTGACCATCGAGTCGCTGCCGCCGGTGCGGTCGGTCTCGATGACCGCCGAGACCACGTACTTGTGGAACCAGTCCGTGATCGGGTCGACATAGCCCGGCGGGGCCCACTTCACCGGATAGCAGCGCTTCGTCGACTCGCCCGGCTTCGGCAGCGACGCCTTCGCACAGTCGGCCGGCGCATAGGTGACGTCGAGCTGCGCGCCCGTCTCGCTGAGGACCATCGAGAGGCGGAAGCGGTAGAACGGCGCGATGTTGTCGCCGATCGCGTCGACGCGGTTGGCGAGCTGCTCGCCGAAGAGGTCCACGGACGGCAGCTTGACCGCAGTGCCGACCCGGCCCTCATTCTCGATCTTCGACAGCCACAGCGTCTTGGAGTCGTCGCCGTTGTCGGTGAACAGGTGGGTCAGGGTCCAGGCGTCCACGTCCTGGTACGTCGTGGCGTCCTTGCGCATCTGCGTCACGACCGACGTCAGCCGCTTGGTGGTGAAGAAGGTCGCGACGGGCGAGGTGCACTTCGTGGCGGACTTGCACTCCTGGTCGACCGGGACGTCCGGCCAGTAGGCGGCGTTCGCCTTGGTGCGCTTGCTCTCCGCGCAGTCGAAGTCGGCGGTCGTCAGGCAGCGTTCGGCGGTGTTGAACACGATCCGGGCCGGGGCCTTCGCAGCGTAGACACTGCCGTCGCGCTGGCCGTAGTCGATGCGCTTCAGGTAGCCGCCGCGGTGGTACGCGGTGCCGTTGACGTCCGTCTTGCCGTTCAGCGCGTAGTAGTTCGTCTCACGGTCGTAGAAATAGGACATCACGTTGCCGTGCGTGTCCTTGACGTGGTCCAGACTCCAGCGCCACGCCTGCTGGCAGTACGCGCTCGTGAAGGTGGCGTTGTAGCAGGGCTCACCGGAGTCGTCGCCGAAGACGGGGGTCGTCCAGGTGGAGTTGGTCTCCTCGTTGCCCGTCGCCCAGCCCGGCAGACGGTTCTGTCCGAAGTAGTACTCGGTGCCGTCCGAGGTGGTGATGCGCCAGTACTCGCCGTCGTTGTCGCCGTTGGTGGCGCCCGTCAGCTTCTCGACCTTGCTGCCGTCGTCGGACGACATGTGCCACTTGCCGGTGGTGTCGTCCTTGACCAGCTCACCGGAAGAGCCGTTGAGCATGACCGTGGCGTTCTCGAACGCCCAGCACTGCTCGGCCGAGCTGTCGTGGCCGTCCTCGGAGCACGGCTTGTAGCGCCGCTCGATGTAGCCCGGGTCGTAGGAGAAACCCTCACCGATCCAGGAACCCTGGTTGTTGGTGGCCGAGGTACGGCCGTCCGCCGACTGGGAGGAATAGCCGAGACCGACGGTCGGGGTGAGGCCGCCCGGGGTCGGGACGGATCGGAAGGGGTAGTTCCAGTTGAAGGCGCCGGAGGAGGTGGCGACGCTCCAACTGGCCGAGGGGGCGAGAGCCGTGGCCTTGTACGTGCCCTGCGCGCTCGACGGACCCGCCGCCACCGCGACCAGGGAGGTCGCGGTGCCGGCCATCGTCGAGACGCCGTCGGCGGGGGCAGGGGCGGCCGTGACGTCGGCGGAGACCGTGCCCGACTTCACGTCGTTCACCGTTGGCAGCGCCTTCGGCTGCTCGGGGCAGGCCTTGCTGCCCGGAGTCGCGACAGCGGCACACGCCGGCAGCTGCACCAACTGGAGACGGGAGGCGTACGAGCCGCCGAAGCCCTCGGCGAACTCCGAGTAATCGACCGTGAGGCGGACCTTGGCGGCCGCGTCCTCGCCGTCGGCACGCTCCACACCCAGGAGGACGCCCGCGCCGAGCTGGCCCGCGCGCTTCGGATCGAGGACGTCCACGCGGACCTTCTCGGCCGCCTCGGACGACGCGACGCCCTTCGCGGCCTTGGACGTCTTGGACGCCTTCAGAGCCTTGCCGACCTTGACCGGCAGACCGCCGGCCTCGGTCACGCCGGCCGCGCCGACACTCACCTCGGCGCCGCCCTGCTTCGGCCACACCGCCTTGTCGAGGCCCTTGACCGCCGCCTTGCGCGCAGGGTCGGAGGGACGGGACTTCGCTTTCGCGTCGGATCCCTTGGCGGGATCCCCGTCGTCCTGGACGCCGGGGCGGCTGGTGCGGCCCCGGTCGCCGTCGTCGAGCGCCAATGCCTGAACCGACGAAGCCGACAGCGCGAGCGTGAGCCCGAGCACCGTGGCGACAACCGTCGATCTGGGCATGCGGCGGCTCAGTGAGCGGCCACGGAAAAACATTCGGAAACTTCCTGATCGAAGGAGAACGTGATGAAGGGAAGGCGAAGGAAAGGTGACAGGACAGGTGTGCCGGGCCCTCAAAGGACCCGGCACACCTCAGAACTGACGAGCTATCCGATCGGTCAGAGGTCGGAGACGGCCGTCAGCGCGGCCATCTGCTGCACCGCGATCGGGTCGGCGGCGCCGCTGTAGACGCGGACCTCGTCGATCGCGCCGGCGAAGTACTCGCTCGCCCCGCGCAGCGAACGGCCCACCTGGAGACCGCCGGTGGCGGACCACAGGGTGTCGTCCGTGCCGTAGGCGCCGGCGACCAGCTGGCCCTCCACGTACAGACGGATCGTGTTGGCGAAGGCGTCGTAGACGACCGCCAGGTGCTGACCGGAACCGCCGGTGTCGGGCAGTTCCTGGTCGTCGGTGAAGGTGACGACCGCGGGGGCGGCCACGTCCGACTTGGCGACGGCCAGCTCCCACTGCCCGGTGGTCGCCTGGTAGCGGACCTGGACACGGTTGGCGTTGGCGCCCGGCAGGGACAGCACCGTCTGCGACTTCTCCGGGTCCAGCGAGGTGAGCTGGGCGCGGGCGGTCACGGTGAAGCTGGTGGTGCCGGTGACCGGGGCGGTCGCGGTGGACGCGTAGTCCCCGTCGCCGTCCAGGACCAGGTTGCCGTCGCCGACCAGGGCGGCGGTGTCGAACAGCGGGTCGGCGGGACGGTAGATGGAGGCGTTGCCCGCCAGGGTGAGGGCCTGGCCACCGCCGGTCTCGACGGAGGCGCCGCTGGTGGCGTCGTCGAGCTGCCAGTAGCCCTTGCGCGCGGGCTTGACGGTCAGCAGCTCGGCGACCTCGGTCGCCGAGACGACACGGTCGAAGACGCGGACCTCGGCGAGGTCACCGGTGAAGTTGTCGCGGTAGCCGCTCTTGGCCGTGGTGCGGCCGATCTGCAGCGGGCCGTACGACTTCCAGGTGGAGCGCCGCGCGGCGGACGCCTTCAGGTCCTTGTTGATGTAGAGCTGGAGCACCGGTCCGCCGGTCTTCTGCGCGTCGTACACGCCGGTCAGCAGCACCCACTGGTCCTTGACCACGGAGATTCCGGTGGAGACGGCCTTCCACTCGCCGAGCGAGTCCACGTCGTTGACCGGGACGGAGAACTTCCAGGTCTGCGCGGACGCGTCGTAGCCGAGGGTGAAGCCGGGCTCGCCGGTGCCGTCCTGGCTGACCACCGTCATGTTCTTGTCCAGCGCGGTGGGCCGGACCCAGGCGCTGACGCTGAAGCTCTTGGCGGAGTCGAGGACGGTCTCGTTGGCGTCGAGGTAGGACTCGGCGGTGCCGTCGAAGCGGGCGGCCTTGTCGACCTTCCCGCCGGGGCCATCCACGCCGAAGGTGACGGCGCTGCCGACGGTCGCCGAGTACTCGCCGCTCTCGTCGTGGGCCTCGCCGCCGGCCTCGTCGGCGAGGTTCCATTGCCCGACGACCGGGCGGCCCTCGGCCACCAGGAAGTCGTAGGAGTTACTGCTGGCGTGCGCCGCCTTGTCGATGGCGATCACTTCGAGCACGTGCCGCCCGGCCCTGGTCGGCACCCACTGCGTGGTGACGGATCCGCCCCCGGTGGTTGGGGTCAGGGTGGTCAGCGCGGCGCCGTCGAAGGAGTACTGGTACTTGACGACGTCGGTGTCCGCGATCTTGTCGTTCGGGTTGGGCGAGAAGGTGAAGCTGCCGTAGGTGCCCACGCCGTCGTGGTAGACGGTGTCCGACGGGTACTGCTTCGACATCACGAGCGGCTTGCCCGGCCACATCGCGTCGTAGACGAACTCGCAGCGCTGGGCGGGGTCCCCGTCCGAGCTCCAGGGGCCGTTGCCATCACCGTCGTTGGCGCGTGCGCTCCAGTAGATGACGGTGTTCTGCGGGATGGACGACTTGACGGTGTGCTCGAACTTGGTGTTCGCGGTCGGGGAGAGCGCGTCCTTGGTGATGTAGGTGTACGAGCCCGGAGTGGTCCCGCCCCATTCGATCTTGAACTCGACCTTGACCTTGTCGGTCTGGCCGTTGCCGTGGTCGGGGTCGCTCGCGATGGCCCGCAGCTTGGGCGGAGTGTCGACGGTGGGACGGGTCGCGCCCCACTTGCACACGCCACCCGGGTCGGTGGACATGTCGGACGTCTTGATCTGCCGCGGCAGGTTGTTGTACGAGACGGACAGGTAGGCGTTGCCGCAGATCCGCTTCCACTCGGCGAAGCGGGACTCGTCGGCGGCGCGCAGGCCCAGCGTCATCGAGTTCCAGCCGCCGGCCGCGGCCGTCTTGATCTCGCTCGTCAGCTCACCGGACGCACCACTCTCGAAGTGCAGGTTGGCCTGGCTGGAGCAGGACGTCGGGGAGATCGCCTTGTCGACGGTCTGGAGATAGTCGTCCCAGTCGTCCGAGGTGTTGGACCAGTTGCTGGACGACGTCAGCGAGTAGTTCTGGCCGCCGATCCGGTACAGCTGGATGGGCTCCGCGGTCGGGGAGGCGCTGTAGATGTGCTCGACCCGCGCCGAGAACGTCGCGCCCAGGATCTGCTTCCCCTTGTAGAAGGAGAGCGGCATCGTGAACATCACCCGACGGGTGCCGACGCCGTTGCAGGACACCGGGTTGTAGTCGGTCGGGCACTTGCCCACGCCCGCGCTGCCCGAGTACTTCCAGTCCTGCTCGCTCGGCATCCCCGACATCACGCCGGTCCACGAGGTGCGCGAGGTGGTGCGCTGGATCGGGTCGATGACGACCGGGAACACGGTGTTCGCGCCCTTGAGCAGCTTCTGGTCGGGTACCAGACGCAGCTTGTCCTTGCCGACCTCCACACCCAGCGGGGCGACACGACCGCCGCCGCCCGGGCCCTCGAGGGCGGGCTCGGGGGCCGCCTGCGGGCCGGGTGCGGCCGCGGAAGTGGCGGTGGCCGTGGGTGTGGCGGTGGCCGGGGAAGCCGCGGCGGACGCGGTCCGGTCGGCGTCGGCCACGGCGGCCGACGCGGCCTTCAGCGCCTTCGCGACAGCCTTCGGGCCCTGCTTCTTCGTCGCGGCCTCCTGGACGGCGGCCGAGTCCCACATCGAGGGCTTGCCCGCCTGGAAGACGGTGCCGCCGACGACCGCGTCCTCGGCGAGGATCGCCCCGCTCGCGTCCTCCGCGACCTTCAGGCCGTCGGTGGTCATCCCCAGGTCGAGCTGGGCCAGCCTCGGGTCCGCCGCCGCCTCGGGGGTCTTGACGACCACGAGGTGGCCGAAGCCGTCGGCCTCGGCGCGCACGGTCAGGTCGACGCCGGGCAGGGCGTCGACGTAGGTGGCCGTGTCGCCCTCGACCACCGGGGCGGGCAGCTTGCCGTACGGCCAGGTCAGAGCGAACTCACGCCCCACCCGCTGCATCGTGACGAACGGCTTGCCGGCCTGACCGGCGGAGAAGCTGAGGTCGACGGTGGCGGCCTTCGGGCCCCAGCTGCCGTCGGCGTGCTTCACCAGCGTGGGGTCGACCTTGACCCACTTGCCGCCCTGCACCGTACGCACCGGCTCGGTGTACTCCCGGGCCGTGAACGTACCGTCCGGCTCCGCGAAGATCTCCCGGCGCTCCGTGCGCAGGCCCACGACCTCGGTCTTCTTGCCGCTGTCCTTGGCCGCAGCCATGGCCTGCTGCTCGGTCACCATCGGCTGGTCGGCGGCGACCGGTGCCGGTCCCGCCGGAGCACCGCCCGGCAGGACCGCCAGGGTCCCGGCCGTCACCGCGCCAGCGACGGCGGCCGCGACGGCGGCGCGCACCAGCACGCTTCTCCGTATCGGTCTCTGTGTGTCTGCGGACACGCGTCCACTCTCCCGTTGGGTCAGGTCAGTTGTGTCGAGTTTTTTGCGAGAAGCCGGTCGTCTGTCGTGAGCTGTCATCGGACCGCCGTCCCGAACGCGGCACCGCCGGCGGGGATACCGCCCTCACCGGGCTTCCAGGTCTGGGTCGGCGCGCCGCCCGAGGCCACGTTCCACGGGAAGCCGTGGACCGCGCGGCCCTCGGCCGGCCCGTAGGGCACACCCACGTACAGCAGCGACGGACTGGCCCCGAGGCCGATGCCCGCGTACGTCCGGGCCGACGGGCCGGAGGGGATGCCGTTGCCGGGCTCGATCCACGCGTCCGAAGCGCCGGGCGCCCCGATCATCGGCAGGACGTGCACCCCGCCCGCCTCCGGAGCCCCGTCCGTCGACTCCTCGCCGGGCACACCCACCGCGAGACGCATCGTGGCCGCCGTACTCACCACGTTGGTGGTGGTGTTGACGGCCGCGAGCCGCTGGCCGAAGAAGTCACCCGCCTCGGCATCCCCCTCGACGCCGTCCTGGTTCTGGTCGATCCAGTTGAGCAGGACGACCGTGCCGTCCGCCTTGACGTGGTAGACGTGCACCGCTCCGGCGTCGACGGTGGTACCGAGGTCCTCCCCCGGCACGCCCACGGCGAGCAGCGAGTCGGTGACGGTGGCCGCGCCCGTCGGGCGGTACGGGGCCATCGCGAGGGCGGCGCTGTACCGGTCGTCGGTCTGGGCGGCCAGGTCCGGGTTGGTTCCGACGGTGCGGGCCTGTCCCATGCCGAAGAGGGGGTCGGGGATGCCATTGGTGTTGATCGACGGCCGGAAGGCCACGACACCGCCCGCGAAGGCGGCCGTGCCGAGGCTCTCGCCGGGGGCGCCGACCACGAAGTGCCGGTCAGTCGCGGAGATCGATGCGCCGAAACGGTCGTAGGGCTCGGCGTCCTCCCACACTCCGGTGGTGTCCTGGCCCACGGACGCGGCCTGGTAGTCGGTGCCGTAGACGTAGCCGATCACGCCGATGTCGACACCGGCCGCGCCGTCCTCGCCCGGAACTCCGATGACCAGGAAGGGGAAGCCGGTCGAGGAGGTGCCGGCCGCGACCGCGTAGCCGAGCCAGTCGTCGGTCTCGGTGCCGCCGCCGAGCGGCTGGGTCTCACCCTGGATGAAGCCCTTGCTGTTGAACTCCGAGCCGACAGCGGTCGTCGAGCCGTAGATCACCTGGACGTAACCGGCGTCCTTGACGGTGCCGACGTCCTCGTACGGGATACCCACCGCCAGGTCGCTACAGCCGTCCTTGTTGGCGTCGTACACCGCGAGCGAGAAGCCGAACTGGTCGCCGTCCTCCGGGGCGTCGGCCACGTTGGCGGTGTCCTGCGAGATCTCGACGACCCCCTTGCCGCCGCCGAGCACGATGTGGACGAGGCCCGCTCGCGCGTGGCCCGACACCGTGGCGTCGGGGTCGGCGATGGCCGTGTCCCGGACACCGTCGCCGTTGAAGTCGGACGAGGTGCCGGCCGTGCAGGCGACGGCGGCCACGGCCGGGGTGCCACCGGCGGTGAGGCCCAGGAGCAGCAGCGCCGCCGCGAGCGATCCGGCGGCAGTGCGACGGGCGCCTGAACCGGCGGGTGTCGGGGGTCTTCGACCGGGCAGGCGACGGCGAACCGTCTGGTCTTCCGGCCGGTGTCCGCGTGCGGACATGGGTGTTCCTCCCCGTGAGGCTGGGTGTGCTGGTGGTGTCTGTGCGGTTCGTCACCGCCGTGCCCGGACAACCGGACGCGGCGGTGACGAACCAAGGAGCGGAAAGCCGCCAGGGCTGAAGGGCCGCGGTGATCAGCCGATGACCGCGCCGAACGCGACACCGGTCGCCGGCACTCCGCCCTCACCGGGCTTGATCGTCTGTGTCGCGGCCCCGCCGGACGCCACGTTCCACGGGAAGCCGTAGACCGCGCGGGTCTCCGCGGGGCCGTAGGGCACACCGACGTACAGCAACGACGGGGTGGCGGCCAGGGAGATACCGGTGAGCATGCGCGGCGCGGGAGTGGGCCCGACGCCGTAGCCGGGGTCGAGCCACTGGTCGGAGGCGCCGGGCGCGCCGACCAGCGGGACGATCTGGACTCCGCCCTTCTCCGCGTGCTCCTCGGACGACTCCTCGCCGGGCACGCCGATCGCGAGCCGGGTGGTGGTGGCGGTGGAGACCGCGTTCGGGGAGGAGTTGACGGCGGCGAGCCGCTTGCCGAAGAAGTCGCCCGCCTCGGACTCCTGTTCCACATCGGCCGAGTTCTGGTCGATCCAGGCGGTCTCGGTGAAGGTGCCGTTGGCGGCCAGCTTGAAGACCTGGACGGCGCCGGCGTCGACGGTCGTCGACAGGTCCTCGCCCGGGACGCCCACGGCGAGCAGCGACTCGGTGGTGGAGGTCGCGCCGGAGGCCCGGTACGGGACCATGGCGAGCGCGGCGCCGAACTGATCGCCGACCTCCTCGGCCCCGGAGATCACGTCCTGGTCCTGGCCGAGTCCGCCGAGCGGCTTCGGGGAGTTGGAGGTGAGCGTGTGGTTGAAGAAGGCCACGCCGCCCGCGAAGGTCACGGTGCCGAGCGCCTCGCCGGGCGTGCCGACCGCGAAGTGGGTCGGGGTCGCGGCGAGCGTGGAGCCGAAGCGGTCGTCCTGCTCGGCGGTGCCGGGGACAGCGCCGGCGACGTCGGTGTCCTGGTGGACGAAGGCCATGGTCTGCGCGGTGCCGCTGAGGTAGTGGAACCCGCCCGCGTCCTCGATGTCGCCGATCGACTCACCGGGGACGCCGATGATCAGGTACGGCGTGCCGGCCGAGGTCTTGCCGGCGGCCAACGCGTAGCCCACCCAGTCCTCGGGCTCCTGACCACCGCCGAGGATCTTGTCAGTGCCCTGGTAGAGCTCCTTGACGGCCTTGGTGCCGGCGTTGAGCCCGCTCGTGGAGCCGTAGATGAGGTGCACGTTGCCGGCGTCGGGAACGGTGCCCATGTCCTCGTAGGGGATGCCGACCACCAGGTCGCTGCACCCGTCGAGGTCGGCGTCGTACACGGCCAGCGAATGGCCGAACTGGTCGCCCGCCTCGGGCGCCCCCGGGATGTTGTCGAGGGCCTGCGACAGGGTGAGGACACCCTTGCCGCCACCGTAGACGATCTGCACCTCCCCCGCCCTGGCCGCGCCGCTGACGGTGGCTTCGGGGTCGGCGACCGCCGTGTCCCTGATCCCGTCCCCGTTGAAGTCCGACTCGACGCCCGAGGGACACGCGACGGCGGCCACGGCGGGCGTACCGCCGATCCCCAGCCCCCAGGTCAGCAATGCCCCTGCCAAAACGGTGACGGAACCACGCCGCCACACTTTCCCCACCCTTGACACAAATGCCCCGTAAATAAAGAGGAATTAAAGAAGGTCAAGGGATCATCCCTTTACATGAAGTGCACATGCAACACCTGTCATGTTTCCCTGAGCATGACATGAATCACATAAGAAAGCGCGTCACCCTAGAGGCTCCCGGCATATGCCAGGCAGTCGGGCAATCCGGACCCGCCGCCGAAGGAAGGGGCCGCCGATGGACTCACGTATCCTCACGACGGCTGGACGCGGGGCGTCGACCCCAAGGATCACCGGCCTCGGTGCCGGCTTCCCGCGCTGGTGGGGAGGGCTTCGTCATCATCTCCGGACGACAGGACCCCGAGGTGTCCCGCTCGAAGCCAAAGGGCGCCGGGATACACACGGGCCACCCGAAGGGAACATCGGTCCGGGACCGACGGCTTTCGGGAGACGGATGCCGGAGGACGTCGATCTCCCTGCTCCCCATGTCCATAAGCAAATACACGGGGACAACCCGCCCGTACGACTCCATCGTGTCGATCCGGTCGACATCCCGGGTCGAGTCCGAGGTCGACTCGGCGGCGAGCGCTCGGCCGGGAGAACCCAGCCGAGCGCTCGCACCCAAGGCACCCGGTAAAGCCCATCCTGAGGGGTCGAACCGGGTCCCCCGCCCTTAATCCGACACCCTTCCGGGCTTCTACCCGACGAGCAGTTCCGCCGCCCCCCGATACTGCTCGCAGCGCTCCTCGGCCAGCTTCCACAGGGCAGCCAGCCCATCCGTCCGGAGCCGTATCTCCGCCTCCTGCTGGCAGGCCTGTTCGAAGTCGGCGAGCCGCGTGAACGAGTCGATGCGGACGTCCGACGGCCAGGCCTCGGCCGCCTCCAGAGCGAACTCCAGCCCTTCGGCCGGCACGGCCTGCCGATCCGGCCGCGTGTGGACGAGCGCGACGAACACGATCTTCAGCCCGCTCCTGAAGAACTCCACGCCCGACAGGTCGTCCGGGTACCTGGTGCCCAGGTTCCAGTTCGCCCCGAAGGCGGGGCCGAGCACGGCGTCGTCGAGCTCACCCCCGTCGAGGGAGGCCGCAAGGTGCTCCATCCCTGCCATGACGGTGTCGTAGCGGTCGGACAGTCCCGCCCGGGCGGCGAGCACCCGCAAAGCTCCGCCCAACCGGACGCTCGCAGCGCAGCAGAGGGCCTCACCCGTCGTGTCGAATGTTTTCTCCACGGTCTCCTCCTTTCTCCTTTCGTCGGTCTTTCCAGGCGGTGCTCAGTGCTCAATGCTTGCTGAACAGCCAGCTGGTGATGTCATTGTTGACCATCCCCTTCGGGAGGTCCTCCGGCCCGATCCCGCCTGCGCGCAACACGTCCGCGCAGTAGGTGACACAGCTTTGCGTGTCGTAGTCGTAGGAACCGAAAGTATGTCCCTCGGTTGCTTTCTGATAGGCCTGGGCCCTCTTCGCGTTGGGCAGGGGGATCCTGATCGTGAACGATTTACTCGACACCTCCCCCTCGAAGAACGCGCCCACAGCATCCGAGCCCGGAACACCGACCTGCTCGCTGTGAATGACCGTCCCGCCATGCTCGACCTCGATGGAGGCGTGCTGGGGATTGCCGCCGTAGTCCAGGTGGACCGTCGCCGTACCGGACGGGTCATCGGGGGTATTGACGCCACAGTTGTGCACCAGCAGGGGGGTCGACTCGGCCAGGACATAGTACGTGTGGATGTCACTGATCGTCAGGTCGTGCGTGCGCTGCGTCTTATGGTATTCGCGCGCCGATGTCAAACTCACCGTGTCGCCGGACGGCGTGAGCAGTTGCATACCGGGCATCAGATCGCCGGCATTGATCCACCGCTTCTCTGACTCAACCCAGAACGGGTGAGTGGTGGTGGAGGTCAGCGCCTCCTGCTTGCCGGAGGCCCCCTTCACCGCGAGGTCGACGAAGTGCTTGTCGTCCTTGGTGGTGATCGTGCCCACGACCTCGCGGAGCGTCGTTCCGCCCAGCTTCGGGTCGGTCACCTTGACCTTGTCGCCAAGCTTGACCTCTTCGATCGGCTTGACCTTGCCATGTGCAAGCAGGACCTTGGTACCGGGCAAGAAACTGTGGGGCGTCTTGCAGGAGCCCTTGCCTCTCTTGAGGGCCGCCGCTGCCTTCGCCCTGGCCGCAGCCAGTTTCTCCGTCGCCTTGGCCAGCCCCATCTTGGCCTTGCCCAGCGCCTTGTTCGCCTTGAAGTAACCCTTCGCGCCGCCGATCAGGTCCTTGACCAGCCCAGCGACACGCTTGACAAGTTTGAGGCCCTTGGCCCACTTCCACGGGGCGCCGTACTTGGCGAGGATCTTGCCCGCCAGGCCACCCGCGAAGCTGCCTGCGATGTTGAGCAGGGTCTCGCCACAGGCGCCGACATCACCACTGGAGATGCAGTCCAGCGCCGCGTCCACGCCCAGGATGTCCCGGGCGATCTTGATCAGCGCCTTGCCGGCCGACTTCATGCGCTGCTTGGCGGAGGACTGCTGCGCCTGCGCCGACGCCACGTTCGCGGAGGCAGCGTCGGCATCCGACTGTGCGTCGTCGACGTCCTTGTTGCCGGTCTCCTTCGGGTAGGTGCCCGCGTAGGCCGAGCAGTAGACCGGGAAGCAGCTCTCCAGGCCGGACGGGTCGGACAGGGTCACCGGGGTGTTGTCGGCGTATGCGTAGCCGTTGATCTGGCTCGGCCTGGTGTAGTCGATGATCGGGTCGACGGATATGAACTTGCCGATCACCGAGTCGTATTCGCGCGCTCCCAGATGTGTGAGACCGGTCGAGGCGTCGATCGTGCCGCCGACAAAACCCCTCTCCCCCGGCCAGGGACCGAGCTTCTCGCCGCGCTCCACACCGTAGGGGTCGAAGCGCCGTTGGGAGATCGCCCCGGTGGCGGAGTCGATCGCCAGCTCGCCCGTGCCGTGGTGATCGGCAGCCGAGAAGGAGAGTTTCGCCGCTGTGCGGACCGCGACGGTCTGGCCGGCGTAGTCGTAGTAGCGGGTCGCCTCCTTCTTGGTGCCGTCCGCCGACAGCTTCAGCTCCGTGCCCGGCAGGTAGACCGTCGTGCCGGTCGGGTCCTTGCGCACGAGACGGTTGCCGGAGGCGTCGTACAGGTAGCTCGTCTTCGAGCCGTTCGCCTCGGTGACCTCGTTGACCTTGCCCTGGTCGTTCCAGAGAAGCGACTGGGCGTTGCCGCCGATGGTGCGCTTGGTGGTGTTGCCGGAGTCGTCGTACTCGTACGAGGACTGCTTGTTCCCGGTCGGGGTCTGCTCGGTGACCTTGGTGACCTGGTGCGGTCCGTCGCCGAGCGTGCCCGCGCCGCCGTACTCGTAACTGCGGGTGATGTTGTTCGCCGCGTTGAGCGCGGTGTCGTGATTGGTCTCGGAGACACGGTTGCCGATGGCGTCGGTCTCGTACGACTTCCAGTACGGGGCCGGACCGCCCAGCGCGCTCGAACCGGCGGCCGGGTCACAGGCCGTGGGCCCGGTGCCGTCCACCGGTGTGGTGGAGCCACGGGTTCCGGAACCGGCCGCGGTCGTGGCCGTGGCCGCCGGGGTCCAGGCGTCCTGCAGTCGCTGCCTGCTGTCGTAGGCGAAGCACTGCACGTCCGGCGAAGCGGAGTTCGCCGTGTCCGCGATGGACAGGACGTTACCCACCTGGTCGTAGGAGTAGTTCGAGTCCTTGGCCGGGGCGGTCGCCCCGTAGACGTCGACCACCGAGCGGGTCAGCCGGTCGGTGCCCTTCTCGTAGAAGAAGCTCTGCCAGACCTTCTTGCCGCTGCCCGACGACAGTTCGAGCTGCTGCAGCTGGCTTTTCTTGGAGTAGACGGTGTTGGTGACGTACGACGTACCGCCGGTCATCGTCATCGGACGCTGCAGGGAGTCGTACGTGTAGGTCAGCGCCTCAGCCGGAAGGTCGCCGATGGCGGGCAGGCCGGAGCTCTGGAGCGTGCCGTCCCGGTTGTACGTGGAGGTGTAGACGTACGTGCCGGCCAGGGATCCCTGCGAGGCCGGAACCTGGTACGCGGTCTGCAGCGGGCGGTAGAACTCGTCCATCGACTGGACGGCCGTGGCGAAGTACTCCGTCGGCGTGATGTAGCTGAGGTGGCCGTAGGCCTGTCCCAGCCAGCCCGCCTTGTCGTACTTGGTCTCGCTCAGCTTCGTGCCGGTACCGGCGTCGCCCTGCCAGGTCGTGAGGACGCGGCCGAGCTTGTCGTAGACCGTGGAGGTCTTCTTGTTGCGCCCGTCGTACGCCGCGACCGGACGGTCCAGCTCGTCGTACTCCGTGCGGGAGGTACCCGCGTCGGGGTCGACCGACTTGGTCTTGCGGCCCAGCTGGTCGTACTCGTAGCGCCACACGTTGCTCTTGGCGTCGGTGACCGTCTCCAGCAGACCGGCCGTGTTGTACGTGTACTTCGTCGAGTCGTACGCCACGCCCGCGCCCGGCGAGGCGCCCTTGTAGTGGCGGATCTCCGAGAGGTTGCCCGAGCCGTCGGTGATCGTCGTGGTGGGCACTCCGCCGACCGGTGGGTCGACATGCGTCAGCTCACCGTCGTAGGTGGTCTTCGTCCGCCACTGCTCTGCGCCCGAGAACGCGAACACCTCGGCGGTCGTCCGGCCCAGGCCGTCGTACTCCAGCAGGCTCTGCGCGCCGACCTGCCCGTTGCTCACGAGGAGCAGTTCGTCCGAGGGGACGCCATCCGCGTTGTAGGTGGAGTTGGTCTTCTTGACGTTGCCCGTGCCGTCGAACCACGTGTCGGCCACCATGCGGGTGCCGTCCACGCCCTCGGTCTGGATCTGGCGGGCCCGCAGCATGCTGTCGTAGAGCTGGTACTCGGCGCCGTACGAGCCGTCGTTCTCGATCTTCTCGGTCTTGATCGAGGTGACCTTGTCCTTGCGGACGTTGTACGAGTACTTGATGCTCGGCGTCTGCGTCGACGCCCGGTCCGCCAGCCACACCGACGTCAAACGGCCCAGGCCGTCATAGGCGAGGCTGGTGCGCTCGCCGTTGGGGTCGGTCTGCCCGGTCGACATGCCCCAGGCGGGGGCGTAGTCGGTGGTGGTGTTGTGCCCGAGGGCGTTGGTGACGACCGTTTTCGTCAGCAGTCCGTTGGTCTCGGTGTAGACGGTCTTCGTCGCGTCGGACGTCCCGTACTGCTTGGCATCCTGTTGGGACTTCGGACGGCCGAAGTCGTCGTAGGTCGTGGCGCCGGTGACCTGATACGTCGCCGCGGTGCCGTTGTGCGAGGTCAGCCGTTCGGTCTTGGTCGCGTCACCCTTGGTCGGTGCCGCGCCGAACGCGAGGTTGTCGTACGAGGTGCGCTCGTCTCCCAGGACCTGTGTCTTGCGGTCCGGTGTCGTGGCGCACTTGACCGACACGACCTCGCTGCGGGCGGGCAGCGACAGGATGTTCTTCGCCGCGTTGTCCGCGTAGGTCGTACGCGTGCAGGTGTCGTCCTTGGTGGTGGACAGGTCGCCCTGGTCGTCGACCTGCAGGACGCGCCCTGTGCCGTTGGAGGTGTCGTACGTCGTCGTGGACTTCGTCTCGCTCCAGGTGCCGTCGGACTTCAGACTGAAGCCCCGGCCGGTCTGGGTATTCACGATCGCCGCGTGAGTGGTGCCCCAACTCTGGGTCTGAGTTGCCGTGTAGTGCTTCCACGGGGTGTCGATCGTCTTGGAGACGAGCTTCGCACCGTCGTAGGTGGCGACCTCCAGCTGGTGACCCGTGAACTCCTCGGAGTCCGTGTAGGAGGCTCCTGTGGAGTCCTTGACCGTCACCGAGCGGGTGTTGCCATCGGCATCCTTGTCGCCGTCCATGCCCTGCATGAACGTGTAGTCGACACGGGACTTCTGCACGTCGGCCGTACCGCTGGTGACCTTGACCTTGCCGTAGCCCTGCCAACCGCCCCAGGTCAGGTACTTCGCGTCGGTGATGCCGTCCGGCTTCGCCTTCCGCCAGGCCGCGTCGCCCTGGTAGTCATAGCGGGTGACCATCGAGTCGCTGCCGCCGGTGCGGTCCGTCTCGATGACCGCCGAGACCACGTACTTGTGGAACCAGTCCGTGATCGGGTCCACATAGCCCGGCGGCGCCCACTTCACCGGATAGCAGCGCTTCGTCGACTCACCCGGCTTCGGCAACGAGGCCTTCGCACAGTCGGCCGGCGCGTAGGTCACGTCGAGCTGGGATCCGGTGTCGCTGAGGACCATCGAGAGGCGGTAGCGGTAGAACGGGGCGATGTTGTCGCCGATCGCGTCGACGCGGTTCGCGAGCTGCTCACCGAAGAGGTCCACGGACGGCAGCTTCACGGCGGTGCCGACGCGGCCCTCGTGCTCGATCTTCGACAGCCAGAGCGTCTTGGAGTCGTCGCCGTTGTCGGTGAACAGGTGCGTGAACGTCCAGGCGTCCACGTCCTGGTAGGTCGTGGCGTCCTTGCGCATCTGCGTGACGACCGAAGTCAGACGCTTCGTCGTGAAGAACGTCTGGACCGGCGAGGTGCACTTGGTGGCGGACTTGCACTCCTGGTCGACCGGAACGTCCGGCCAGTGGGAGGCGTTCGCCTTCGTGCGCTTGCTCTCCGCGCAGTCGAAGTCCGCCGTCGTCAGGCAGCGTTCGGCGGTGTTGAACACGATCCGGGCCGGGGCCTTCGCCGCGTAGACACTGCCGTCGCGCTGACCGTAGTCGATCCGCTTCAGGTAACCGCCGCGGTGGTAGGCGGTGCCGTTGACGTCCGTCTTGCCGTTGAGCGCGTAGTAGTTCGTCTCACGGTCGTAGAAGTAGGACATCACGTTGCCGTGCGTGTCCTTGACGTAGTCCAGGCTCCAGCGCCACGCCTGCTGGCAGTTGGCACTGGTGAACGTCGCGTTGTAGCACGGCTCACCCGAGTCGTCACCGAAAACCGGAGCCGTCCAGACCGAGTTGGTCTCCTCATTGCCCGTCGCCCAGCCCGGCAGACGGTTCAGCCCGAAGTAGTACTCCGTGCCGTCCGAAGTGGTGATCTTCCAGTGCTCGCCCTTGTCACCGGTGCTGCCGTCGTCGCCATTGGTGGCGCCCGTCAGCCGCTCGACCTTCGCACCGTCGTCGGACGAGAGATGCCACGTGCCGGTCGCGTCGTCCTTGACCAGCTCACCGGACGAACCGGAGAGCATGACCGTGGCGTTCTCGAACGCCCAGCACTGCTCACCGGAACTGTCGTGACCGTCCTCGGCACAGGGCTTGTAGCGCCGCTCGATGTAACCGGCGTCGTAGGAGAAACCCTCACCGATCCACGAACCCTGGTTGTTCGTCGCCGACGTGCGGCCGTCCGCCGACTGCGAGGAGTAGCCGAGACCCACGGTCGGCGTCAGACCGCCCGGGGTCGGGACGGAGTTCAGCGGATAGTTCCAGCTGAATCCGCCGGACGAAGGGGCGACGCTCCAACTGGACGACGGGGCCAGGGCCGTCGCCTTGTACGTGCCCTGTGCGCTCGACGGACCCGCCGCCACCGCCACCAGGGAGGTCGCGGTGCCGGCCATCGTCGAGACGCCTTCGGCGGGAGCCGGGGCGGCCGTCACGTCGGCGGAGACCGTGCCCGACTTCACGTCGTTCACCGTCGGCAGCGCCTTCGGCTGCTCGGGGCAGGCCTTGCTGCCCGGAGTCGCGACAGCCGCACACGCCGGAAGCTGGACCAGCCGGAGGCGGGAGGCGTAGGAGCCGCCGAAGCCCTCGGCGAACTCCGAGTAGTCGACCGTGAGACGGACCTTCGCGGCCGCGTCCTCACCGTCGGCACGCTCCACACCCAGCAGAACACCGGCGCCGAGCTGCCCCGCGCGCTTCGGGTCGAGGACGTCGACACGGACCTTCTCGGCAGCGGTCCCAGCCTCGGACGCCGCAACGCTCTTCGCGGCCTTGGACGCCTTCAGCGCCTTGCCTACCTTGACCGGCAGACCGCCGGCCTCGGTCACGCCGGCCGCGCCCACCGTCATCTCGGCGCCGCCCTGCTTCGGCCACACCGCCTTGTCGAGGCCCTTGACCGCCGCCTTGCGCGCAGGGTCGGAGGGACGGGACTTCGCTTTCGCGTCGGATCCCTTGGCGGGATCCCCGTCGTCCTGGACGCCGGGGCGGCTGGTACGGCCCCGGTCCCCGTCGTCGAGCGCCAATGCCTGAACCGACGAAGCCGACAGCGCGAGCGTGAGCCCGAGCACCGTCGCGACAACCGTCGATCTGGGCATGCGGCGGCTCAGTGAGCGGCCACGCAGAAACATTCGGCAACTTCCTGATCGAAGGAGAACCTCATGAGGAAAAGGTCAAGGAGACCGACCGGCAGACCATGGCCTTGTGGGGGCGCGGAACCCGACGAACCGGCGCACACGATTCCTGACGCGTCGTCACGCGCGGTGACTCCACAGCCGAGCCCGACGCCGACCGCCATCTCCCGGAACGGGTGGTCGGGCGGGAACAGGTGGCCGGGCGGGGCAGAGGCCGGGCGAACTCACACCCGGCGCACTGTCCGGACGACAACCGCGAAGTCGGTCGTCACCGTGCCCACGCTGGGAACGCCGGCCGTACAGGACCGGCCTGCGGCAACGATCGAGACGCCTCTACGGGGCCGGGGGCACGCGCGCACCGCTCTGACAGCGTTGCCGGAGGATCCGTGACGGCGGTGTCACGATCCACGACGCCGCTGAAGTCGGCACCGGATCCGCCGGCGCGTCCCGCCGCACGCGCCGGTCACATCGAAGCGATCTCGCTCCGGACCTGACTGGAGAAGTGTCATCGTCTCGACATGGGTCGCCATGCGCCCCCGCGCCCTTGCCGCATCCCCGCCCCCGGCCACCAGAAGTCACCATCCCCGTACAGTCGGTCGATCGTCCAGATCCTTTACCGACCTCTTACGTCTCGCCAGACATGCATGTCCGACATGGCCGCATTCAGATAGTCACAGTTCCATCACAGAAACCCCACGGTCGTCGCCGAATACCCCATCTCACACACACATGCCCCAATTACCTATTCTCCTCAGCTCAGTTGAACTCCTTTACTGGCTCGGGGATGCAGGGGTTGCAGGGAGCAGTCACCGCGACCGCGTGAGGTCCATCAACACCGAGGGATGGACAAGTCATGCCTGGAAGAGACGTGTCGAGCTGGTGCGCAGTCGATTCACAAGGGTCGTCGGCGGTTCGGTCGCCGGAGTCGCGGTGGTGAGTGGGGGAAACCTTCACCGCGCAGGCCACGGGGGTTCTGGACTCCCCCTCGCCGGACCTTCTCGACAGAGCGCCGCGCTCTCTTGTACTGCGTCTTCCCGACGCCTGGGTCAGCGCACCGCCACCTTCCCGCCGGACGTCTCGATCACCTGCATCAAGTTCGGCAGCGACGGCAAGACCGGCACGACGAAGACGGTGAAGTTCGCGAAGAGCTCCAAGGCCCCCTTCGACCAGCGGGCCATCGTCAACGGCCGGTCCATGCTGCGGATCACCGCGGGCGGGCTGACCGGGTACTGGGTACCGAACGGGCCGGTCCTGACGGACGGATAGCGGACGGGCGGCAGCGGACGGCGGCTGCGCCGTCCGGCACGTTCACGCGCGGGCCGCAGCCGGTCGCACCGGCTGCGGCCCGCGCGTGAACGCCGTCCGCCCGGCCCCGTATGCTCGCCAACCGAAGCCCCACACCGGAAGGCAGCAGAAGTGAACTACAGGGTCCAGCCCAGCGCGCAGGTCGACGACAGTGCCGAGATCGGCGACGGCAGCAGCGTCTGGGACCTCGCGCAGATCCGCGAGGGCGCGCGCCTCGGTGAGGGCTGCGTCATCGGCCGTGGCGCGTACGTCGGTTCGGGCGTCCACATGGGCGACAACTGCAAGCTTCAGAACTACGCGCTCGTCTACGAGCCGGCCGAGCTCGGCGACGGTGTCTTCATCGGCCCCGCCGTGGTCCTCACCAACGACCACAACCCGCGTTCCGTGGACCCCGACGGCAAGCAGAAGCGGGGCGGCGACTGGGAAGCCGTCGGAGTGAAGATCGCCGACGGGGCGTCCATCGGCGCCCGCGCCGTGTGCGTCGCGCCGCTCACCATCGGCCGCTGGGCCATGGTCGCCGCCGGCGCCGTCGTCACCAAGGACGTGCCGGACTTCGGCCTGGTCGTCGGTGTTCCCGCACGGCGGGTCGGCTGGGTCGGCAAGGTGGGCGTCAAGCTGGTCGCGCGCGCGGGTGAGGCCGACGTGTGGGAGTGCCCGCAGACCGGTGCGCTGTACGACGAGAAGGACGGCGTGCTGGTGGAGCGGGCCGCGGGTTAGCCCCTCCCTCGTCCCCCCGTCACGGAGAAAGGGTTCGGCCACGTCCAGTCGGACGCGGCCGAACCCTTTTCCACGATCGGACGATCCCCGCCGCGGCGGGCACCTCGGCGGACGCCGTGACCGGCTACGCCTTCGCGCCCAGCAGCAGCCGGTCGAACTCCCGGCTCACCACCGACCAGTCCCACATCGTCAGCGCGTGCTTCGCCGCCGGCTCCGTCGCCGCGCGCCAGCTGTCCTCCGTGGCGGTGAGCTTGAGGATCCGCTCCGCGGCCTCCTCCGGCGTCGCGACGACCCAGTCGGCCGGGAAGAGCGTACGCGGCCCGTTCTCCAGCGAGGCGAAGAACGGCCAGTCGCGGACCACCGGGAGCGCACCGCTGACGGTGCCCTCCACCAGGCCGCAGTGGAAGCTCTCGCGGACCGAGCTGCTCAGGATGACGCCGACCTCGGTGAGCGCCGCCGGCACGTCGTCCGTCTGGCCCACCAGGTGTACGGCGCCGGCCGCCTCCAGCTCCTCCAGGTCCGCCTGAAGCAGGTCGTCGTAGGCGCGGACGGCCGCGCTCGCCTTGCGGGGCAGGCCCTCGCCGATGACCACCAGACGGTAGCGCTCGTCCTTCTCGCGCAGCAGCCGCAGCACCTGCACCGCCCAGCGCGGGTCCTTGGCCACGGCGCTGACGCCGACCAGACCGAGGTTGAAACGGACGTCCGGGTCGGTCTTCTGCCGGTTGAAGGGCAGCAGATCCATGGCATTGGCGACGACGTGCGTCGTGGCGGTGTCGGCTCCGGCCAGTTGCGGCAGGACCTTCTCCACCACCTCGCGCAGATGGTCGCTGACCAGGATCAGGTCGTCGACCCGCGTGAAGTCCACGAGATGCGGCCAGAACGCGAAAGCCTCGTAGCTGTGCAGCCGTATGACCATGCGCGTGGTGCCGGGGTCGACGGCGGTGAAGATCGCCGCCGCGTTGGTGCACCAGTCGACGAAGACGGTGTCCGCCCAGTCGAGGTGGGGCCGCAGCGCCTCCTCGACCTTGTCGTGGAAGGCCGGCTGGCCGCCCAGCGCGTGCTCCATGATCCGCTTGATGCCACGGACCAGCGGCCGCAGCGTGTCGTCCTCGTTGACGTCGAGATAGCGGATCTCGACGTCGGGGTGGTTCTCGTAGCGGTCTCGGATCGCCTTCAGGAAGGCGGCGTTGGCGTACGTCGTGACCAGCAGCCGCAGCGGGCGTCCGGACGGAGCGGGCGCGGCCGGCAGGGCACGGCCGCGTGGCGCGGACAGGGCCTTGAACGCGGCGTTCTTGCGGAAGACCGCGAGGTAGGCGTCGGGATCGTCGGCCATCGGCGAGGAGACCCCGTCGAAGTGCAGACCCCGGTTGAAGGCGAGGGCGAACGCCGTGGAGAGCTGGTCGGCGGCGGTCGCCAGGTCCTGCTTCTTGAAGCGCTGGTCCGCGATGTTCAGCGCTGCCCCGATGGCCTTGTTGCGCAGCTTCGGGTTGTCGTGACCACGGGCCAGGTCGGCGCGGGCGGCGTCCGCCAGCAGGGCGGCGCTGAGCTTGCGGTTGCCGATCCGCTCGGCGGCCTGGTCCAGCACCAGCGTGGCGCCGGTCTTGCGGCCGCCCTTCGTCATGCTCAGGCTCACCCGGCGGGCCAGCTTGGCCCGCATCGCGTCCGGGACGCGCGGCGCGACCACCGCGGTCCGCCAGGCCTTGGCGCCGATCGCGGTGCGCATCACGGCGGGCGACGACGCCCGGCGCAGCACGGCACCGGCGCTGTGCCGCACCCCGCGCTTGGTGGAGCGCAGGGTGACGGTGGGCGAGGGAACGGTACGGACGGCGTCACGCAGCGCGTACTGCACCGGGCGCTCGCCGCGTGCCTGGAGAGCTCGAAGACCGGGTGCGACGCCGAAGACCGCGTCGGCCCGCCGGTTGCGCTCGGCGAGCCGCCAGACGGTGTAAACGGCGTTCGCGTCCAGGGCGACCAGAACCTGCGCCCGGCGGGCGTCACGCAGAATCCACCGCGTGCGTTCCGCGCTCGCCCAGGTCCTACGGGCGGGAGGCAGCTTCGCGACGCGCTTGGCGAAGACTTCGCCCCGCTCGGCGGCCGCTTCGGTCAGCGAGCAGACGTCCGCGGCGTCGAGCACGCCGTCGACCGCTTCGCGATCGAAGTAGCCGGCCAGCCGCACCGTCGCTCCCGCGGCCCGGAACTGTTCGACGGCGGCTTTCAGCATCGAGAGCGTCGGCGCCGTACCGGCGACCAGAAGTACGTGGGTCATGCGAGGAGGTCCTCCACCTGTTCTGCGTCCGTGCGGGGGGCGTGCTGTGGACGTCGGTCCGGCGAAGGGACGTTTCCCCGTCCCCTCACCGGACCGACGCCGTGGTCACAGCCGTCCCGTCACACGGTCTTCCCGTCGCCGGGCAGCAGCCGGCTGTAGATCTGGTCCAGGACCACGGCCTGGGCCTCCCAGGTCCACTTCTCGAGCAGCCCCGGGTCGTCGTAGGCGGCCCGGTAGCGCTCCGGGTTGGCGAGGACGGCCTTGACGGCACGTACGTAGTCCTCGACGTCCTGCGCCTTGAAGATCTCGCCCTGGCCGGTCTTCTCGACCATCTCGGCCATGGTGCGGATGTCGCTGGTCACGATCGGCAGCCTGGCCTGGGAGTACTCGAAGAACTTGTTGCTCAGGGCCAGTTCGTGGTTGGGCAGGTGGTGCAGCGGGCTGACCGCCGCGTTCGCCGTGGACAGGAACTCGGGCACCTGCCAGTGCGGCACGAAGGGCAGGATGTGGGCGCGGTCGCCCACGCCCAGCTCCTCGATCAGTTCGATGATCTTCTTCGTGGCGGGGAAGTGCTTGCCCGACGGCGGCAGGGAGACCAGCGCGACATGCACGTCCGGCATCCGCGTAAGACCCTCGATGATGGTCTCCACGCCGCGTACCGGGTTGATACCACCGCAGTACGCCAGCAGGGGGGTGCTCGCGTCGACGCCGCACAGTTCCCGCAGGTCGGGAACCGGCTCCACGTCGGCCACCTCGTCGGGGGCCGGCTTCATCACCGGGGCGTTCAGGACGACGTAGGGCGTCTCCCTGAGCTTGTGGCCCTTGACCAGCAGCTCGGCGAGCGAGGGCGAGACGGTGATCGCCGCGTCGGCGAAGACCGCGTGCTCCTTCTCCCAGGCCACGTGACCCGGGATCCAGCGGTCGTGGTGGGAGTGCAGACCGGGCACGAACTCGTGCGCGTCCCAGACCAGCTTGACCGGGTGGCCCGCGGCCCGAAGACGGACGGCGGACCTGGCGGCCACGCCCAGCATGCGGAAGTCGTGCGCGTGGATCAGGTCGGGCTTGAGCTCGTCGATGTGCGGGCCGAAGGCCAGCTCGAAGTCCCACAGGTACGGCAGCAGCCGACGCCAGGCGCGCTGCCCCATGGTGAGCTGCCAGAACTTGATCTGGAACTTGTCGAGCGGCGTGTCGAACCTGGAGCGCTTGCGCTTGGCGCGGTGCGTCAGGCGGGAACGCAGCGAGACCCACTTGCTCGTCGCCTTCGCGGCGGCCTTGGGCACGAACAGTCGGGCGGCCGCGCCACTGGCGCTCGGCCGGCCGGGGCCGGCGGCCTTGGCGGCGGCGGCGCGGAACCGGAGGTCCGCGCGCCAGGCCTTCACCTGCTGCTTGCGGTACTTGGCGACCTGGGGCGAGCGGTACGCGAGCGGGCTGCGCCAGCGCAGGCCGTGCCTGTCCTGCCTGCTGGGGCCGAGCGGGCTCGGCTTGGGCACCAGCCGGACCTCGGCGTCGCCGATGTTCCAGGTCTGGAGCTCGGGAGCGGGCGAAATTCCGAAGAGCACGACCTCCCACCCGGCTTCGGCGGCGGATCGAGCCGACTTCTGGACACGCGAGTCATTTCGGACACCGTTGTCGACCAGCATCACAATTCGGCCTCGGGAGGCCGCTCTGGGCCTTCTCTGCCCGTCGGTGCTGTCGAGCTCCATGTATGTGTGCCTTTCCTGAATCTGAAGCGTCTGGCACGTTGCTGGAGCCCGCAAGAATGTTCGGGCCCGCACACCAGTTTCCGTCCAAAGCGGGCGTCTCGCGCAGTGCACTGGGGCGCTGACGGCACGGCTGCATAAACCGATAACCCGGCCCACCGAAGCATACCGTCAGTGAAGAGTCGCCCAACGGCACGGGCCGCGCCGTTGCAGGGCCGTTGCACGGCTGTCGCCGGGCTGTCGCCGGGCCGCGTCGTCGGTACCTGACGCGCCCGTATGATCTGGGTTCGGCCGTCCATACGTTTTATTCGGTAGGAGCAGCGCACGTGAAGGTCATCAGTGTCGTGGGCGCACGCCCCCAGTTGGTCAAACTCGCGCCCATCGCGGCGGCTTTCTCCGACACCCCCCACGAGCACGTCATCGTGCACACCGGCCAGCACTACGACGCGGACCTCTCCGATGTCTTCTTCTCCGGCCTGGGCATTCCGGACCCCGACGTGCACCTCGGTGTCGGTTCCGGCGGCCACGGCGAGCAGACCGGCGCGGTCCTCGCGGCCATGGACAAGGTACTGGAGACGGAGAAGCCCGACTGGGTACTGGTGTACGGCGATACGAACTCGACCGTCGCCGGCGCGCTCTCCGCGGTGAAGCTGCACTACCGCGTCGCCCACCTCGAGGCCGGTCTGCGCTCCTTCAACCGGCGGATGCCCGAGGAGCACAACCGCGTCCTCACCGACCACGCCGCCGACCTGCTGCTCGCGCCGACCGAGGAGGCCATGCGCCACCTCTCGAACGAGGGCCTGGCACACCGCTCCGCCCTCGTCGGCGACGTGATGGTCGACGTGTGCCTGCGCATCCGCGACGCCGTACTCGCCGGTGAGCACCCCCGCCCGACGCTGCCCGAGGGCATCGACGCCGACGCCCCCTACCTGGTGTCGACGCTGCACCGCCCGGACAACACCGACGACCCCGAGCGGCTCGCCGCCATCATCGGTTCCCTGGCCGCCCTGCCCGTCCCGGTGGCGCTGCTGGCGCACCCGCGCCTGGTGGCCCGCGCCGAGCAGCACGGCATCGACCTGAACCAGGGCGCGGTGCGTGTCGGCCGTCCCCTTCCCTACGCCGGGCTCGTGGGCGCGGTCCTCGGCTCCGCCGGCGTTGTCACCGATTCGGGTGGTCTTCAGAAGGAAGCCTTCCTGCTGGGCCGCGCCTGCACCACGGTGCGCCCGGAGACCGAATGGGTCGAGACCCTCGAGGGCGGCTGGAACCACCTCGTGCCCGACCCGCACGAGACCCCCGGTTTCACCGAACTCGCCACCCGTCCGGCGCCCGAGACCCCGCGCGGAACGCCGTACGGTGACGGGAACGCCGCCGTGCGCGCGGTCCAGGCCATCGTCGAGGCCTGACCCCGCAGCCGCTCTCGTCACCGTTCCATCAGTCTCTCGGAGCACCCCTTGCGAAACGTGATCAAGCGCCCCAGGACGACGGGCCCGCGACCCGACGGAGTCCGTCCGCACATGATCTACCTGGCCATCGGCTTCCCGCCGGCGGCCAAGAGCTGTGCGTACCGGATGCGCGAGACGGCGAACAAGTTCGTCGAACTCGGCTGGGACGTGACCGTGCTCACCATCGCGGAGGAGTCCTGGGAGCGTGAGTACGGTCTCGACCACACGCTCTCCGACCCGGTGGACCCGCGGGTGCGGATCGTCGAACTCCCGCTGGCCCGCGAGGACCTGGAGACCGACATCCGGCTGTTCACCGAGGACCGGGCGCTGAACCCGATCCGCTGGATGCAGCGGGAGCGGGACCGCCACCTGGAGCACTTCCCCGAGCCGGTCTTCGGCGGCTGGCGGTCGGCCCTGGAGCAGGGCGTCGTGGACATCCACCGCGAGTTCCCGGCCGACCTGCTGCTGGCGAGCTGCGCGCCGTACGTCAACCTGGCCGCGGCCTGGAAGCTGTGGGAGACGCACCAGGTCCCCTACGCCATCGACTTCCGTGACGGCTGGTCGGTCGACGTCATCGGCGGCGGCGAGGCCTTCACCCGTGACTCCGTGGCGGGTGAGTGGGAGGAGCGCGTCCTGTCGGACGCCGTCGCGATCTGGTGCGTCAACGACCCGATCGCGGACTTCTACCGGGAGCGCTACCCGCAGCTCGCCGAACGGGTCCACGTGGTGCGCAACGGGTTCGACCCGGACAGCGTCCCGGAGGTGCACGGCCAACCGGACCCCGAGAAGGGCCTGACCTTCGGTTACCTGGGCTCGGTCAACTTCAAGCCGGCGTTCCTGGCCACCGTCCTGGACGGCTGGCGGGCGGCTCGGGAGCGCGACCCGCTGGTCGCCCGGTCCCGGTTCGAGATCCGCGGGCACATCGGCGCGGGCGCCAGCCGCGAGGCAAACGCCCATATGACGCTTATCCGGCAGGCCGAATCCGACGGCGTGCTCTTCGGCGGCCCGGTGCCCAAGGCGGAGGTCGGACCGACCTACGGCCGTTGGGACGCGCTGGTCCTGATGCTCGTCGGCGGACGCTTCGTCACCTCGGGCAAGGTATACGAGTTCATGGCCTCCGGGCTGCCGGTGGTCTCCGCCCACGAGGTGGACCACGACGCCTCCGCCGTGCTGGCGGGGCACCCGCTGTGGACCGGGGCCTGCGGCCTGGACGCCGAGGGCATCGCCGACTCGTTCGTCAAGGCTGCCCGGATGGCCGTGGAGACGACTCCCGAACAGCGGGCCGAGGCGCGCGCCCACGCCTCCCGGTTCACCCGCGGCCTGCTGATGGCCCCCGCGGCCGAGCAGCTGAGCGAGGCGATCCGTCCGGCGCTCGCGGGGAGGCCGCGGGCATGACGACGGGCAAACGGGGGGTCCGGCGGCTGCCCGGAGCGGTAGCCCGCAGCGCTCTGCATCCGAGGCTGCTGCGGACCGGGGCGGGTGCGCGCGCCTGGCGGTTCGTGGTGTCGGCTCCCGGTCTGTCCGACTCGCTGCGCTTCCGCATCGCCCAGCGCGTGCGGGACGGCCTGGACAAGGCCAACCGGCCCGAGGGCGCGGTCCTCACCCTGAGCTCGGCAGCCCGCCGCACGACCAGCGCGCGGCACCGGGCCGACCTGCTCGGCGACGCGGCTCGTCTGGAGCTGGCCCGCGGCCGGGCCCCACGCGCCCTGACCGCCGCCGTCTCCGCCGAACTCGCCTACGGTGACGCCCAGTTGGCCGGAGGTGACGGTGCGGCGGCCGCCGCCTCCGTGGTCCGGGCGCTCCAACTGGCCTTCCACCGGGTGCTGCACTTCGACCGGACCACGTCGCCGCTCGCCAAGGACCCCGACGCCTACCTGGCCCCGCTGCGGAGCAGTACGGCCGTCCGGGCGCTGACCGAGGGAGCGGGCCGCGCCGCCGAGCCCGCGACCCCGCCGGCCGACCGGCCGCTGCGCCTGCTGTTCGTCACCTGGGGCAACGCGAACTTTCTCCGGCCGATCCACGATCACTACCGGGCGCACCCGGGCCTCGAGGTGCGCTCCCTCGACCTGAAGGACGTCCCGGAGCTCGACGAGCTGGCCGGCTCTCTCCACCGGATCGCGGCCCACCGTCTGGGCGACGACCAGGAGTTCGGCCGACAGGCCGAGGAACTCCTGCGTCCCCACCTGGACTGGGCGGACACCGTCTTCGTCGACTGGTGCGTCGGACCGGCCGCGCTGCTGACCTCGGTGGATCCGGGCGGCACCCGGATCGTCGTGCGGCTGCACAGCGCTGAGACCTTCAGCCCCTGGCCGTTCCTGGTCGACTTCTCCCGCATCGACGACCTGGTGTTCGTCGGTGCCCATCTGCGGGATCTGACGGTCGCGGTGGCGCCCCAGCTGGCGCCCACGGGGCGGCAGCGAGTACCCCGGCTGCACGTCATCGCCAACGCCATGGACCTGACGGGCCAGGTGCGCCACAAGTCGGACGATGCCCGCTTCACCCTGGGGGTGACGGGGATCTCGTCGGTGGCCAAGGACCCCCGCTGGGCGATCGAGGTACTGCGCATCCTGCGCGCCGAGGACCCCCGCTACCGGCTCCTGCTGATCGGTGAGGACGTCGACGCCAAGCTCAGTGCCGCGGCCCGCGCCTACGCCCGGCTCTACCGGGGCGACCTGGCCGAGCTGGAGCCCTCGGGCGCGGTCCGCAGGCTGGGCCAGGTGGACGACGTCCCCGCCGCGCTGACCGACGTCGGCGTGATCCTCAGCTCCTCCGTGCGGGAGAGCTTCCACTGCGGGTTCGTCGAGGGCGCCGCGAGCGGGGCCGTGCCGGTCGGCCGCGACTGGCCGTTCTTCGCGGGCAAGGCCAACGGCGCCCGCACGCTGTTCCCCGCCGACTGGGTCGTCGCCTCGCCGGAGGAAGCCGCCGAGCGGATCCTGAAGGTCACCGCGACACCCGAGAGCTGGCGGAGCGCCGGACAGGCGGCGTCCGCGCACGCGGTGGCAGCATGGGACTGGCCGGTCGTCCGTGAGGAGTTCGACCGCCTTCTGCTTCCCTGACAAGGATCCCCATTGACCTCCATACCCGGGCCCGGTCGCGACCGGCTTCCGTCGCTGACCGGGCTCCGCTTCTGGGCGGCCCTGCTGGTCGTTCTGTATCACCTGTCCCGCCAGGTCGGCACCGTCCCGTACCTCAGCGACACAGTCTGGTACGGCCGTAGCGGTGTGACGTTCTTCTTCGTCCTGTCGGGTGTCGTCCTCGCCTGGACGTACGACGGCGCACACGTGCCCACCAAGGTGTTCCTGTGGCGGCGCTTCGCCCGGATCTGGCCGCTGCTGGCCGTCAGCGTCGGGCTGTCGGTCGCCGTATGGGCCGTGATGGACCACGCCGTGTCGCTCAAGGCGGTGGCCGCGACGCTGCTGGTGGTGCACGCCTGGTTCCCGCAGCCGGTGATGTTCACCGGGGGCAACCCGGCGGCCTGGTCGCTCAGTGACGAGGCCTTCTTCTACCTGCTCTTCCCCGCGCTGCTGGCGGCCCTCTCGGGTCGCCGCGCCCGGGTCTGGCTCTGGACGGCTCTCGGGGTCACCTTCGCCGCCCTCGTCCTGTGGCCGGCCCTGTCGGGCCTCTCGCCCACCACGCGCAGCTGGGCGCTGGACTATCTGCCGCTGACCCGCGCCCTTCAGTTCGTGCTGGGCGTGGTGGCCGGTCTCGCGCTCAAGCGCGGCTGGCGGCCGCCCGTGCCACTGTGGGCGGCCGCGGGACTCGTCGTCGGCTGGCACCTGGCCCTGATCCCCTGGTCGCACGCCGTCCCGGACGCCCTCTGGTACAGCCCCTACACCGCCTCGCAATGGCTGTCGGCACCGATCTTCGCGGCTCTGATCTGCGCCGCCGCCCGCGCCGACCTGGACGGCAGGCGCACCGGACTCGGCGGGGCCTGGATGATCAGACTGGGGCACTGGTCGTTCGCCTGGTACCTCATCCACGAGATCGTGATCCGCGCGGCCGTCTTCCACTGGGGCAAGCCCGCCCCGGGCGCCGAAACGCTTCTGTTCTGGGCGGGTGTGCTGGTCGTCAGCCTGGCTGCCGCGGGCACGGCCTACCACTGGGTGGAGCACCCGGCCGAACGGTGGCTGCGCCGCGCCGGACCGTCCGTGCAGCGCTCCAGCCGACCCGAACCCCGGCCGACCGTGGGCGCACAGTAGTCGACCAGAAGAACGGCTCGGGCCCTTCCTCGTCCGTACGAGGAAGGGCCCGAGCCGTCTGTTACGCGGGTGTCGCTCAGCCGCCGATGACGACGCGGCGGACGCCCTTCCAGGCCTCCGGGTCCGTCGTACGGCGACCGTCGACCAGGACCGTGACGTCCGGCAGGTCGGCCGGGGTCAGCGTGCGGTACTCGGCGTGGTCGGCCTGGAGGATCGCCGCGGTGACCTTCTCGCCCGCGTGCGGGGTGAGACCGTGGGCGGTGAGCTCCTCGTCCGTGTACATCGGGTCCGAGACGAACGGCACCGCGCCCCGCGCCTTGAGGGCCTCGACGGTCGGGAACACGCCGGAGAAGGCGGTCTCCTTCACGCCACCGCGGTAGGCGGCGCCCAGCACCAGCACGTTCACGCCGGTCAGGTCGCCGTAGGCGGCGGCCAGCAGGTCGACGGCGTACTCGGGCATCGCGGCGTTCGCCTCACGGGCGGAGCGCACGACGGTCGCGGCCGGGTCGTTCCACAGGTACATCCGCGGGTAGATCGGGATGCAGTGACCGCCGACGGCGATGCCAGGCTGGTGGATGTGGCTGTAGGGCTGCGAGTTGCAGGCCTCGATGACCTTCTTGACGTCGATGCCGTTGCTGTCGGCGAAGCGCGCGAACTGGTTCGCCAGGCCGATGTTGACGTCCCGGTAGGTCGTCTCGGCAAGCTTGGCCAGCTCGGAGGCCTCGGCGGTGCCCAGGTCCCACACGCCGTTCGGCTGGGGCAGGTCGTCGCGGGCGTCGAAGTCGAGGACGGCTTCGTAGAACTCGACGCCGCGGGCGGCGGACGCCTCGTCGACGCCGCCGACCAGCTTGGGGTAGCGGCGCAGGTCGGAGAAGACGCGGCCGGTGAGGACGCGCTCCGGCGAGAACACCAGGTGGAAGTCCTCGCCCGCGGTCAGCCCCGAGCCCTCGGCCAGCATCGGCGCCCAGCGGGTGCGGGTGGTGCCGACCGGGAGGGTCGTCTCGTACGAGACCAGGGTGCCGGGCTTGAGGCCCTGCGCGATCGCCTTCGTCGCGGAGTCCATCCAGCCGAAGTCCGGGGTGCCCTCGGCGTCCACGAACAGCGGGACGACCACGACGACGGCCTCGGACTCGGCGACGGCGGACGCGGTGTCCGTGGTCGCGCTCAGCAGCCCGGCGTCGACGGCCTGCTTCAGCTTGACGTCGAGGTCGTGCTCGCCGGGGAACGGCTCGACGCCGGCGTTGACCAGTTCGACGACCTTCTCGTTGACGTCCGCGCCGATGACCCGGTGGCCCTTGGCGGCGAACTGCACGGCCAGCGGCAGGCCGATCTTGCCGAGTGCTACTACACAGATGTTCATGGAGGGTCGCTACTTCCTTTTGGAACCGGTCGGCTTCTTGGAGCCGTTCGGCTTGGACTTCTTGGCGCCGACGGCCCGCTTCAGGCGGCCGGCCCCGGACTTCAGTTTCCGCGCGAGTCTCTCGAGCCCCCGGCGGAGCACCGCGATCCTCGGCGGGTACATCTGGGCCGTGTCGATCACGACACGCCCCTTGTCGTTCACCAGGGCCGACGCCCGGTAGGGGTCCCCCTCCCGGCCCCACTGACGCGCCAGCGGCATGGGCAGGTCCTTGCCACGGACGGGAATCTCGTACGTCGAACCGGCCACGTCCAGATATACCCGCACGCCCCGCTTCGCGGTGACGTACGCCAGCGGGACCCGGGCGTGCAGCACGGTGGCCGCGCCGTCCGCGGAAGGCTCGAGCGTGAACCCGCCCACCGGCGCCGGCAGCACATGGCCCGCCTTCAGCCGGCGCGCGCCGGGCTTGTCGGCCGACTTGGGCATGGCCTTGTCGGCGAGCCGCAGCACCGCGCCGTCGACATCGCCGAGCACCGGCACCCGCACGGACAGCGTGTACGTGAGCGCCTCGCCCTGCTGCTCCCAGGCGGAGGCCAGCAGCTCGGTGCCCTGGGCGAGACGGCCCGGCACCGACTCCCCGACCAGCTCGTAGACCCGGTCGGCCAGGCCGATGCGCGGGTCGCGGAAACCGGCGTACCGGGCGTAGGCGCGCTCGCCCTCGAGGACGAACGGCGGCGCCCCGTGCTCCTTCTCCGAGCTGATCGCCTCGGCGAGCTCGTCGATCGCCCCGGCCCTGGCCAGGGCTATGCGCACCCGGCGCTTGACGTCCATCGCGTCACGGATGCCGTCGGTGAAGTAGATGTCGGCGAGCCGCGCGATACCCGCGCAGATCTGCCGCTGGAGTTCGCGGTCCAGGCCCGGGAAGTCGTCCTGGACGAGCTTGGCGAGCTCCCAGGTGAAGTGCCGGCGCAGCAGCGCGTCCCGCTCGGGACCCGCCTCGACGAGACCGGCCGTGAAGTCCATGATCTCGGCGGCGGCCCGCAGCCGCGCCAGGTGGTCGGCGCGGTAGGTGATGTTGCTGGCGTCGCCGCGCTTGACCGCGTAGTAGCAGGTGTAGTCGGCCACCACCGAGATCTTCTTGGCGCGGACGCACGCCTCGATGGTGAACGGCTGGTCGCTGCCCACGGGCAGGTGCTCGGGGAAGCGCAGCTTGTACTTCTCGACCAGGTCCCGCCGGAACAGCTTGGTGTTGGCCAGCGTGAAGGGCAGCGCGGAGTGGTACAGGCTGACGTCCGGGTCGCTCTGCTTGTACAGCGCCTGGTGCACGTAACGGCCGTTGGTGCCGACCATCTTGCCGACCACGACGTCGGAGCCGTGCTTGTCGGCGCAGCCCACCATCCGCTCCAGCGCTTCCTCGCCGAGGTAGTCGTCGGAGCCGATGAAGTACACGTAGCGGCCGGTGGCCACCTCCAGCGCCCGGTTGCTGGGCGCTGCCGGGCCACCGGAGTTCGGCTGGTGGATCACCTTGACGGTGTCCGGGTACAGCGCCGCGAACCGGTCGAGTTCGCGGCCGCTGTCGTCCGTGGAACCGTCATCGACAGCGACGATCTCCAGCCGCTCCCGTCCGATGCTCTGTTCCACCAAGGAGTTCAGGCACTCCGTCAGGTACGGCATCGTGTTGTAGACCGCGACGACGACGCTGACGTCAGGCGCAGCACTCATTCTCGGGCTCCTGGTCTCCGCCAGCCGGCGCGGCTGGGTCCTGCGGGGAAAGTCTCACAGAACATAGGAGTCCTACCGAGCACGCATCGTTCCCCCGATGTGTGATGCTCAGCTGCCATGGACGGCCAGGTCCTCCACCGGAAGGGTAACGCTGGTGTTGGTCGTGGCCGATTCAAGGAGCGCCGCGGCCACCTCGACGGTGCGCATGCCCTGACGCAGGGTGCAGATGTCGGCGGGCTTGCCGAGTACCGCGTCCCGGAACAGCTCGTGCTCGACCTGGAGCGGCTCGCGCTTCGGGATGGCGTACCGGATCATGTCGCCCTCGGACACCCCGCGGAACGCCCGCAGGGCCTCCCACTCGGTGGTCACGGCGGCGTTGGAGTGGAACGTCAGGTCGGCGGTGAGCGTGTCGGCGATGAAGCAGCCGCGATCACCGGTGACCGAGGTGAACCGCTCCTTGAGCGGGCTCAGCCAGTTCACCAGGTGGTTGACCATGGTGCCGTCGTCGAGACGCCCCACCGCGGAGACCATGTCCTCGTGCTCACGGCCGCTCTTGGAGACGGTGTGCGCGGCGATGGACACGTACTGGCGTCCGGTCACCCAGCCGGTGAGGTCGATGTCGTGGGTGGCGAGGTCCTTGACGACGCCGACGTCCGCGATGCGGTGCGGGAAGGGGCCCTGGCGGCGGGTGACGACCTGGTAGACGTCACCGAGCTCACCGGCCTCCAGACGGGCGCGCAGCGACATCAGCGCCGGGTTGCAGCGCTCGATGTGACCCACGCCGGCCACCAGGCCGCGCGACTCGAAGGCCTCGACGAGACGACGGGCGCCCTCGACGGTGTCGGCGACCGGCTTCTCGACCAGCGCGCACACGCCGGCCTCGGCGAGCGCCAGGCCGACCGGCTCGTGCAGGGCGGTGGGGCAGGCCACGACGGCGTAGTCCACGCCGAGCGCGATGAGCTCCTCGACGGTGTCCAAAATCGGCGCGCCGTGGGCGGCACCGAACTTGTCGCCCATCGGGTCGACGACGCCGACGAGGTCGACGCCCTCCAGACCCGACAGCACGCGGGCGTGGTGACGCCCCATGGAACCGAGGCCGACGAGTCCGGCTCGCAGCGACTTCCCGGTACTCACAGCTGCTCCCCCAGAGCATTGACGGCGGTGACGATGCGCTCCAGGTCCTGGGCGGACAGGGCCGGGTGCACGGGCAGGGACACGACCTGGGCGGCCGCGCGGTCCGTTTCGGGCAGGTCCCAGTCACGGCCCGCCTTCTGGTCCGGCTCCCAGTACGGCTTCAGCCGGTGGATGGGAGTCGGGTAGTACACGGCGTTGCCGATGCCGGCCTCGGTCAGCTTGGCCATGGCGGCGTCGCGGTCACCCAGGACGCGCACGGTGTACTGGTGGTAGATGTGCCGGGCACCCTCGGCGACCTTCGGCGTGATCACGTTCGGCGTGGTGATGTGCTCGGTGAGGTACGCGGCGTTGGCGATGCGCTGCTCGGTCCAGCCGTCCAGCTTGCGGCGCTGGACGCGGCCGATCGCGGCGGACACGTCCGTCATCCGCACGTTGGCGCCGACGATCTCGTTGGCGTAGCGCTTCTCCATGCCCTGGTTACGCAGCAGGCGCAGGGTGCGGGCGGTCTCCGCGTCGCCGGTGGAGATCATGCCGCCCTCGAGGCTGTGCATGTTCTTCGTCGGGTAGAAGCTGAAGGTGCCCGCGGCACCGAAGGCGCCGACCGGGGTGCCGTTCAGCGCGGCCGCGTGGGCCTGGCAGGCGTCCTCGATCACGGCGAGCCCGTGCTGCTCGGCGATCGCCATGATCTTGTCCATGGCGGCCGGATGGCCGTACAGGTGCACCGGCATGATCGCGGCGGTGCGCGGCGACAGGGCGGCCTCGACGGCGGCCGGGTGAAGGCAGTACGTCTCCGGGTCGATGTCGGCGAAGACCACGTCGGCGCCGACCAGCCGTACCGCGTTCGCGGAGGCGGCGAAGGAGAACGACGGCACGATGACCTCGTCGCCCGGGCCGAGGCCGAGGGCGAGGAGCGACAGGTGCAGGGCGGAGGTACCGGAGTTGACCGCGACGCAGTGGCGTCCGTCGACGAGCTCCGAGAACTCCTCCTCGAAGGCGGCCACTTCGGGCCCCTGGACGACCATGCCGCTGCGCAGCACGCGCACCGCGGCCTCGATCTCCTCCTCGCCGATCACGGGCTTGGCGGCCGGTACGAACTCATGGGCGTCGGTCATCGACATCCCCTCCTCTACGGCGACCTCTAAGCCGCACCACGTCATGCATGGTCGGGAAGAGACCGTGTCGATGCTCAGCACGGCCGCATCCCTGGTTGTCCGTCGGCGCCGGTGAGCGGGGCGGACGGGTTGTGCACAGGACCCCGCCCCCCGAAGGCGCCTTGCGGAAAGTCAGCCGTGTCCGGTGGGAAGACCGGATGTGTTCATCGGCCGGGGTCACGGTGTGCATGCCTTTGGCCACCGGGACCACGGTGCACGTTACCAGCATGCGGACAGCGATTTTCCCCAGGGTTACCACAGTGAAACTCACGGAGAGTGTGCGCTCCATCACAAGCGGGAACGGGACAACTCAGAGTAACTCGCCGCTGAACGCAATGCGACGCGGGCACCCGGAGGATACCGGGCTG